>JAEZWY010000234.1 GCA_023442905.1 Bacillota bacterium
TAATTTGTTCCCAAGTTTCATCATCTTGGTCGTCACGTAAGATACAAATATGAATGTTGCCATCTCCAGCATGACCGAAGAATCCAGTTTGGACATTATATTTATCGCCTAAACGTTTACCTTCCTTCACTAAGTCCGTAAACAAGTGGTTTGGCACAACTGGGTCATACATTTTCCAGTCACCTTTAGAAACGATACCGTTCAAGATATTATCACGGATGGCCCACATTTCGCTGGCCTCGTCGTCAGAAAGTTCGCGCGCTTCAATTGCACCAGCCTTTTTCCCAAGGGCTTGAATGGCTTCAAGCTGGAAGGCTAACCCGTCTGCTGCATTGTCTGCTACGGTTGCCAATAAGAAGGCTTCACCATGAACCTCAGGCATTTTCTTATTAATAAATTGTTCAGAATAGTGGATACCAGATTCTTCCAAAAGTTCTAAGGCGATAGGTTGAACAGGTGATTTTACGACTTCAAAAATTGCGTCTGACACACCGTCTAATGAATTAAAGCCAAGGATTAATGATTTCTCGAAAGCTGGACGAGGTGTTAATTTCAATTGTAACTCTGTGATCACCCCGAGTGTACCTTCAGCACCGATAAATAGGTCTTTCAGATCGTAAGCTGTTGCATCTTTTTTATTTAAGGATCCAACGTGAATCAAGTCCCCATTAGCTAATACCACATCATAACCACGAATATTGTCACGGGTTACGCCATACTTGATTGCGCGCATACCACCAGCATTTGTAGATGCGTTCCCACCCACTGATGCATTTTTATTACCAGGGTCAGGGGCATAGAAATAAGGCGTATTCGCTAGATAATCGCGGATTTGAAATAAGGTTACACCTGCTTGAACTGTTAAAGTCAGCGTTTGCTCATCTAATGAAATAATGTTATTCATTTTCTCCAAGCTTAGTAACCAAGCATTATTGATAGGATAAGTTGCGCTCGTTAATCCAGTTTGACTACCGATAGTAATCGTGGGTTGCTTTCTCGCATTGGCATCTTTAATAAATGCGACCACTTCTTCAGTTGAAGTAGGGAAGGCGATCAAGGAGGCAGATCCGGGATCTTTTTCCACCATGTATGTCTTCAAATACTTGTCTGCAATTTGTTTTTCAACTTCCATATTAGAACCTCCATTTTGTAAGGGTTTACAATTATATTGTCCACCAATCACCTTGAAAATGCAAGGTGATTTATTGAAGCGAATTTGAGTAAAATTATGAATAGTTTAGTAAGTAATCGGTTGGTCTACGTAGATTTCTTGACCGATAGCAAACTCAGCTTGGTCACTTGTTAAATTAACTAAGTCAGCTTGGACTTGGTCTACTAAATCTGACGGGACACCTAAATGATAAGTCACGTCAGCAAGATAAGTTGTATCTAATAAGCTGTATGGTGATTCAGCAATCCAATGTTCTAATTGACCAGTTAATGGATAAGCAACTTTGATGTCTAATTGGGTTTGTAGCTTACGTTCTACTTGACCAATGGCATCTAATCCTTCAGATACTGCGGATGAGTATGCACGAACGAGGCCACCAGCACCTAGTTTAGTACCACCAAAATAACGAGTGACAATAACGATAATATTTTGTAATTCTCGCTGTTTTAGGACCTCAAGCATAGGAACGCCTGCGGTTCCGGATGGTTCGCCATCATCTAGTGCGCGTTGAATCTCGTTCTTGTCACCAATCTGGAAGGCTACACAATTGTGAGTTGCTTTGTAGTGTTCTTTACGAATTTTTTGGATAAATGCATTGGCTTCATCTTCATTGAAGATCCGTTTTGCATGGCAAATAAACCGTGACCCTTTCACTTCAATTTCGTGGCTACCGCCGCCTTCAACTACAGTCCGGTATTCAATCATTTGACTTACCTCCTTGTTATCATTTCTTTACTTTGAGAGTAGCATATTTTATTATTTTTAGCTATTTGCCTGTCTTTTGTGTATATTTCACAAAGTTGAAGCGCTTTACTAGATAAACTTGTCGAATTTTATCCAGATGTTTGATAAAATGGCACTGAAGTTATTGTCAGTTGATCATTTTTCAAGTGGCAATCCGTAAAGTACAGGGATTAGAGGAGAAAAATATATGTCACTTGCCATTGTAACGGATAGTACTGCCTATCTTTCAGATGAATTTACAAATCGTCACGATATTACAGTGCTACCATTAACAATTACATTTTCAGACGGATCTTACCGTGACAATATCGACATCACGATTGATGAATTTTATGCCAAGATGGCAACCTTAGATGAGATCCCAACAAGTTCGCAACCAGCACCAGGTCTTGTAACAGAAGCATTCGAACGGCTAGCTGATAGTCATGATGAAATTTTGGTTGTTACCTTATCTAAAGGTATTTCTGGTACCTTCCAAACCTTTAATATGATTGCAAACGAAGTTGCTGAAGAAAAAAATGTCCGGATTGCGGTTTATAATTCAGATATTTCCTTGATTGGTCAAGGGTTATTCGTTCAAGAAGCCGTTAAGTTGCGTGAACAAGGTCTAAGCTTAGAAGAAATCTTACCAAAATTAGATGCCTTAAAATTAACTGCAGATGCTTATTTTTCAGTAGAAAATTTGGGACACTTAGCTAAAGGTGGGCGTATCTCTGCAAGTGCAGCTGGAATTGGTAACCTATTACAAGTAAAACCAATCTTGCATTTTGAACAGGGGAAAATCGAAGTTTTTGAAAAAGTTCGTACCCATAAAAAGACAGTGAAGCGTATGCTTGATTTATTTGAACAGGCTTATCAAGCAGATCCGCGACTAAGAATCGCTATTGTAGGGGAAGACGATACCCCGCAAGTTCAAAGTTTGGTGGCTTATATGACTGAAAACTACCCAGATTTAGATATGCAACGAACGCCAGTAGGTCCGGTTATTGGGACACATCTCGGTCCAGCTGCCTATGCTTTAGTTTGGTGGCAAAACACTGATATTGACTAAGGTAAGACTAAGTTTTTATATTTATTGAAATTGCACTTATTTTTTATATTTAACTGAGATCAGGAAATTTCCTGGTCTTTTTTGGCGTAATCCCTAAAAATTGACGTATAAACTGGATGAGGGGGGATAAGCATGGAAGAAGTGATTAATTTATTAAACGGTCGACTCGTTACAGCCAAGGAAGTTGACCAGACTGATGAATCCATAGCCTCGCTGAAAATCCCCGGACTACAGATTTTCCCTGCCATAGAAAAAAGCGGTTCGCGTTTAACTTGTCTCCGTTGCGGTAACCATACAAACTTTTATCAAAATATCTGTCAATGTGACTTAGTAGAATGCATTTATTGTTTGCAGTGTCTTAACTTTGGTAAATTACGGACTTGCGACAAGCTCTATCACATAGAAGCAACAGCTAAAGCACATTCCTGGAAAAGAAACCAATCTTATCTTGCGTGGACTGGGACCTTATCTGAACAACAGTCCCAAGCTTCTGAAGAGATTTGTCAAAGCTACCAAACTGGTGGCCAACGTTTAGTTTGGGCAGTTACTGGTGCGGGTAAAACCGAAATGGTCTTTGAAGCAGTTAACCAAGCGCTAATGGCTGGTGGCAAAGTTGCCTTAGCAACACCTCGGATTGATGTTGCCAATGAATTAGCACCTAGATTTAAAGAAGCTTTTCCTGAAATTACCATTCAATTACTTCACGGCCAGTCTGAAGAATCATATAGTGGCGCGGCTTTTACAATTGGGTCTACCCACCAGTTAATTCGTTTCAAAGCAGCTTTTGACTTGTTGATTATTGATGAAATTGATGCTTTTCCTTATGATGGTGACCCAATGTTAAATTTTGCTTCTAATCGTGCTGTAAAAGAGACTGGCGCGCAGATTTTACTGACAGCAACACCCAATCCCAGCCATGAAAAACAAATCAAAGAGGGGAAGATGCCCGTGTCTATTCTCCCGGCACGTTACCATCGACACCGGTTACCAGTTCCGGTCCACCGATGGGTAGGAGATTGGCAAAGTCTCATTCAAGCAGGTAAAGTGCCAATTGTCTTTAAACGCTTATTAGATCAACTATTAAAAAAGGGACGACGGGTCTTGGTTTTTATGCCGAATATTGAACGGATGTTAACCTTCGTTAAATTGTGTCAACAAGCGTTTGCCGACTATCAATTTGAATCTGTTTCTTCTAAAGACCCTGACCGGATTAGTAAAGTACAAAATATGCGAGATGGACACTATGATTTTCTGTTTTCAACAACTATTTTAGAACGTGGAGTCACCTTCGCTAATATAGATGTCATCGTCTTAGGGAGTGAAGACCAAACTTTTACCACAGCTGCGCTTGTACAAATATCTGGTCGCGTAGGTAGAAAACCTAAATGGCCTTCTGGTGCTGTCTACTTTCTCCATTACGGGAAAACGAAAGCATCAAACGCTGCAATTCGGCAAATTAAAACCATGAATGAACAAGCGAGAAAACGAGGTTTAATTGATGACTAGTTTATTTAAAGCTTTTACGAATGGTGAAAAGACAACTACTTGTACAGGGGCAACTTGTTTAATCTGTCAAAATAACTTAGATAGTCACTTAAACTTATCGGATATCTTATCTTTAGGACCGATTCAACCAGCTCTTTTTTGCCAAGAGTGTTTAAGCGGATTAGAAACTATTCATCTTAAAAATACCTGTAAGCAATGTGGGCGGTCAGTTAAGGACGAAATGGCAGTTGAAGTGAATGCAGATGGTTTTTGTGGTGATTGTCAAAGTTGGCATAGTTATCATAATTGGCATTTTAAGAATCAAGCATTTTACCAATATAATAGAATATTTAAAGATTGGTTAATCGTTTTAAAAGGGCAGGGAGATATACGGGGACGTTTTCTTTTTGCTAATGAATTAAAGTCAGCTTACCGAAAAGATCAGAATGCGATTTGGGTACCTATGCCGTCCTCCAGTGAGAAAGTAGCTAATCGAGGTTTCAATCAAACCGCCTTATTATTAGAAGCTGCAGCTATTCCCTATAAAGATTTACTGATAAGTGAGGGGAATAAGGGGAAGCAAGCCTATAAAAACCGCCATGACCGTTTGCAAGATAGAAGTAAAATTAAGGTGAAAAATGACCTAGAAAATATAGATAAAAACCGTCCGATTATCCTATTCGATGACGTCTATACTACTGGTACCACTATGTTTTCAGCCTACAAGGCACTTGAATTAGCGGGCTTTAGTCAAGTTAGCGGACTGACCCTTGCAAGATAATGTATTTTTTCAGTGTGGATTATTTGTATCGGTAAGCGTTTTCTATTATAATTAAGGTACTAATAAAGAAGCTATAGGAGCTTCACCAGTAATTTATTACTGGTAGAAAGGATGAAAGATTATGTTTACATACAACGTCCGCGGTGAGAATATTGAAATCACTCCAGCAATCAGAGAGTATGCTGAAAAGAAAATCTCTAAGATTGAACGGTATTTCACTGATTCACCAGATGCAACTGCATATGTAAATGCGAAAGTTTATCCTAATAAGGATGCTAAGGCAGAGGTTACAATTCCTTTATCAGGTGGTTTGACTTTACGTGCTGAAGAAACATCTCAAGACTTGTACGGTTCTATCGACCTTGTGGTAGATAAATTAGAACGTCAAGTACGTAAATACAAAACAAAAATGAATCGTAAACCTCGCGTAAGTACTGGTTTACCAGGCGCTGTGGAAACACAAGTGCAAGCTAACCGCGTTGAGCAAGAGGCTGAAGAAGATGGACACGACCCAATCAAAATTGTGCGTCGTAAAACATTATCTGTAAAGCCAATGACTGCAGAAGAAGCAGTATTGCAAATGGAAATGTTAGGTCACAGCTTCTTTATCTTTGAAGATGCTGAAACTGGTAAAGGTGCATTGGTTTATGCTCGTCGTAAAGGGTCTTATGGTTTAATTGCCATTGAAGATGACTTAGAAGAAGCATAACCAAACAATAAATTCTCATAAAATAACAAGCTCCGGTGTATGCTGGGGCTTTTTTAATGCATTTAACTATTTTTCTAGAATATTTTGTAAAAATCTTGTAATTTCTACTAAGGCTAGCCGTTTCTTGTTTTAATGACAAATTTTTAATGCTATCATATAGTGGACGATAAATATATTGGGGATAGTGGGTAGCGCGATACCGCTTAACATATTAGCCCAAGATTTATACAAGTTTCTGAACCAAAGGAGAAAATAATGGCAAATGTTTTAAAAAAGGTTTTTGACAACCAAAGAAAAGATTTGAAAAAATTTGATAAAACTGCAAAACAAGTTGAAGCATTAGAGGATCGTTTTGCAAATTACACAGATGACCAATTAAAAGATATGACTAAGTCATTCCAAGAGCGTTTACAATTAGGTGAAGACTTGGAAGATATTTTAGTGGAAGCTTTTGCAACAGTAAGAGAAGGTGCACGCCGTGTCCTTGGATTATTCCCTTACCACGTACAAATTATGGGTGGTTTGGCTTTACACTACGGAAACATTGCAGAGATGAAGACTGGGGAAGGTAAAACTTTAACAGCAACAATGCCAGTATACCTGAATGCCTTAGCTGGTAAAGGGGTTCACGTCGTGACAGTCAATGACTACTTGGCAAGCCGTGACTCAGCGCAAATGGGTGAGTTATATACTTTCTTAGGCTTAACAGTAGGTTTAAATAAAGCAGGTATGAATAATGATGATAAACGAGCAGCTTATGCAGCAGACATCACTTATTCAACAAATAATGAACTTGGTTTCGACTACTTACGTGACAACATGGTTGTCTACAAGCGCCAAATGGTACAACGACCATTATACTTTGCTGTAGTTGATGAGGTAGACTCAATCTTAATCGATGAAGCGCGTACGCCGTTGATTATTTCCAATCAAGCAGAGCAATCAACAGCACTTTATCAACGCGCTGATTATTTTGCGAAAAGTTTAAAAGAAGAGGAAGACTATGTAATTGATGTTTCTTCTAAAACAATAGCCCTTACTGAAACAGGTATTGAAAAAGCCGAAGATGTTTTCCATGTAAAAAACTTATACGATATCGAAAATGGCCGTTTAATCCATCATATCGATACTGCTTTACGTGCTAACTACATCATGATTTTAAATATTGACTACGTTGTAGTTGATGGCGAAATAAAAATTGTTGATGGGTTTACAGGACGTATCATGGAAGGTCGTCGTTTCTCTGACGGTTTACATCAAGGGATTGAAGCTAAAGAAAACGTTGAAATTCAAAATGAATCCAAAACAATGGCAACAATTACATTCCAAAATTACTTTAGAATGTATGAAAAATTATCTGGTATGACAGGTACAGCCAAAACTGAAGAAGAAGAATTCCGTGAAATTTACAATATGAACGTAATTCAAATTCCAACCAATAAACCAGTTATTCGTGAAGATAAATCAGATATCTTGTACCCTAACTTAAAATCTAAATTTAACGCAGTTGTAAAAGATATCGCTGCCCGTCACCAAGCTGGACAACCAGTTTTAGTAGGTACTGTAGCGGTTGAAACTTCTGAAATGCTATCAGATGCTTTAACGCAATTAGATATTCGCCATAATGTGTTGAACGCTAAAAACCATGAACGCGAAGCGCAAATTGTTGCTGATGCAGGTCAAAAGGGCGCCGTGACAATTGCGACTAACATGGCGGGTCGTTGTACAGATATTAAATTGAGCCCCGAAGTAAAAGAACTTGGTGGTTTAGCTGTAATTGGTACTGAACGTCATGAATCACGTCGTATTGATAACCAGTTACGTGGACGTGCTGGACGTCAAGGGGACCCAGGATATTCACGTTTCTACTTGTCTCTTGAAGATGATGTAATGCGTCGTTTTGGTTCAGAGCGTATCCAACAATTATGGGAAAGCTTAAATATGGACCAAGATGATCCAGATATGGTCATTGAATCACGTATGATTACTAAACAAGTTGAAGGTGCGCAAATTCGTGTCGAAGGGAATAACTATGATACCCGTAAGAACGTCCTAGAATATGATGAAGTAATGCGTCAACAACGGGATGTAATTTATGCACAGCGTTTTGAAGTGATTTCAGCAGAAGATTCGTTGGATGATGTGATGTGGCCAATGATCGAGCGTACCATTAAACGTCAAGTAGAAATGTATACTGCTGGTGACCGTGCTGACTGGAATTTAGAAGCCTTAGCTGACTTTGCGGAAACAGCTTTATACCGTAATACACAAGTGGATATCGATAATTTAGAGGGTAAAAACCAAAAAGAAATTATTGCCTTTATTACAGATAAGGCAGCTGATCGTTTTAACCAAAAAATTGATTCAATCAACAATAAAGATATGGCTTTAGAATTTGAAAAAGTTGTTATCTTGCGTGCAGTAGATTCTCGTTGGACTGATCATATCGATGCTATGGACCAATTGCGCCAAGGGGTTGGCTTACGTGCATATGCCCAAAATAATCCATTGGTAGAGTACCAATCTGAAGGATTTGATCGTTTCAATGAAATGATTGCGGGTATTGAATATGATGCTACACGTATGTTTATGCAATCAGAAATCCGTCAAAACCTAGAACGTAAACAAGCTAAATAAGAGCATATTTTGAACATCGGGACGAACAAGGCATTGACCGAGTAACATCATCATGCATGTTGGTCCCGTATTTTTATTAGGAGCGATATAAGATGGAACAATATGAAATTAATCATCTATTAGAACAGAACGAAAGCCAAATTGATAGCTTCAGGGGGTCTCTTTGACTTAGAAAAAATGGAAGCAGATTTAGCTGAGTATGAAGCTGATATGGTTCAGCCGGATTTCTGGGATGATTCAGAAAAAGCCCAAGCAGTTATTGATGCGAATAATGTCTTGAAAAAGGTCTATGATGAATTCAATAATCTAGCGGATGAGTATGAAGAATTGTCACTTTTAAACGAAATGGTTAAGGAAGAACCAGATCCCGATTTATCTAAGGAATTGGTTAGTCGGATTCAAGCTTTTCAGGCTAAAATTAGTGCCTATGAGCGCAATATTTTACTAAGTGGGGAGTATGACCATAATGATGCCTTATTAGAAATCCATCCAGGTGCTGGTGGTACTGAGTCCCAAGACTGGGCTTCTATGCTACTTAGAATGTACCAACGGTGGGCAGACCAACATGATTATCAAGTGACCACACTAGATTTTCAAAATGGCGATGAAGCTGGAATTAAATCCGTGACACTAGAAATTAAAGGTTTGAATGCTTATGGATTTTTAAAATCAGAAGATGGTATCCACCGTTTAGTGCGTATTTCACCATTTGACTCTAATAAGCGTCGGCACACATCCTTTGCTTCAGTAGAGATCATGCCAGTGTTAGACCAAAATACAGAAATTGAAATCGATGAATCTGATATTGAAATGGACGTATTCCGCGCATCAGGTGCTGGGGGACAACATATCAATAAAACATCTTCAGCAGTCCGGTTAACCCACGTGCCAACAGGTATTGTGGTGGCTTCTCAAGGTCAACGGTCTCAATTCCAAAATAGGGATACGGCTATGAAGATGTTGCAAGCTAAATTAGCGCATT
>JAEZWY010000021.1 GCA_023442905.1 Bacillota bacterium
GGTAAGAAGAAATAACAGGAGGTTCTTGTATTGAAAACTGAAAGATTTGAAGCGACTTCAGTCGATGCTGCTGTTGCCAAAGGCTTGCAACAACTTCGGTTGTCGCGAGAAGATGTTGAAGTTCAAGTAATTCAAGAAGCCAAAAAAGGATTTCTCGGTTTAGGCGCTAAGGATGCTATTGTTGCTATCCACTATTCTGAACCAGAAGTGGTAGAAATGGATGCAGCAACTGATGAGGTATTTTCTTTTTCCGGTTTAACCAAAGAAAACACATCTCAAGTAGCAATATCTGAACCAATTAATGTTGAAGATGACCAACCAGTTGTTGAAGATGAAGCGATAAGATCTGAAACACCAACAGCAGAAGTTGAAAATAAAGCAGAAGTTGAAGAAGAAGTCACAGAGGGTATGGATGCTGATGAAATATCTGAACCTGTTGCTAGTGAAACTTTAGCTGTTGAGGAAGAAACCAACGTTGAAACAACTGAGCTTACACCAGAAACATCGTTAAATGAAGCACCTGAAGAAACGATTCAAGAAGATGAAAGTCTAGAATTAGTTGATGATGACTTCAAAGAAGTCGAATTCGTTGCAGAATACCTAATTGACGTGTTGGCTTCTTACTTAGTGGATGCCAATATTGAGGTTGAGGACCGCGGTCGTACTGTTGTTTACAATATTCAAACTGAGAAAAAAGGTTTGGTGATTGGTAAACATGGTAAAATCATTAATTCATTAGAAACGCTTGCGCAAGTCATGACGCACCAACACGTTCGTCCGCACGTAAAAGTTATTGTGAATGTGGGCAACTATCGGGAGCGGCGTCAAGAAACCTTAGCTAGATTAGCACGCAAAACAGCTGATCAAGTATCCAAATCAAAACAACCTGTTTTCTTGGATCCACTACCAGCTGCCGAACGTAAAATTATTCATGCACAACTTGCTAGATATTCATATATTGCGACACATTCTGAAGGGAAAGAGCCGCATAGATATTTAGTTGTGTCATATAAAGATTAAAAGAACCGGGCATCATTATTATTGAATAGTGATGTCCGGTTTTAGATTTTGTATTAAACAAATTGACCAAGATTTACATCGTAAAGACCATTGTCTGTTAAACGAAGTTCAGGGATAACTGTTAAAGAAATAAAGGATAGGGTCATGAATGGATCAACTGATTCAGGGACACCCAGCTCTCTAGCGTGTGCCACCATTTTGTTCAGCTGTTCTTGAACAAAGTTCGCTGGTTGAATACTAATAATGCCAGCTAATTCTAAAGGCAAAGTCGCCACAATTTTACCTCTAGAAGCAATGACATAACCCCCTTGAATGCGGTCAAGTTCTGCTACAGCTAGTAAGATATCCTCATCATTATCCCCTACAACCGTAATATTATGAGCGTCATGCGAAACACTCGTTGCAATCGCACCATTTTCAATATTATAACCCTTAATGGCACTGACACCGATACCACCAGCATGTCCGTGACGTTCAATCACACAAGCCTTATTAAATGTTTTATTAGCTTGGAAAAGTTGATCTTTGACAGGTAATATTTCTTCAGTTCCTCTTGTTAAAATAGAGTGCGCTACTAAATTGATTACTTTGACGGGAAGTTGATCAGCTTGTAATGCTATTTTATCTTGATTAATATGTGGTAGTTTTACAGAATGCAGAAGGTCAGTATCTGTAACGGGTGTATTATTTTTTTTATGTAACGCATCCAAATCAATGATTTCACCATTTTTGATGACTTGTTCAATTGTTACTTGATCAACATTATCAATAATGAGTAAATCGGCTAGATAGCCAGCGGCAACCGCACCAAGATCATGCAATTGATAAGCTCGAGCAGCATTGTAGGAAGCCATTTTATAAGCTGTCGCAACAGGTACACCTAATGCGATGGCTTTTTTTACACAAAAATCAATATGACCTTCTTTTTCAATATCTTCAAGATGTTTGTCGTCGGTACAGAACATACAATTATCTAGTGCAATATTATTGGCAACAAAGCCTTTGATGATTGCATCAAGATTTCTGGCCGCACTTCCCTCACGAATTAGCAATTTGAATCCAGCTCTTAATTTTTCAATTGCTTCTTCATAATTTTCACATTCGTGTTCTGTATGGATTCCAGCAGCACGATAAGCTTGCAAGGCTTTACCAGTTAAACCAGGTGCATGACCATCGATAATTCGATCTTTAAAAAGGGCTAGTTTATCTAATACTTTTTCTTCAGCGTTTACAACATCCTCAAAACGCATCATTTCAGCTAGACCAAAAACTTGATCAGCATTTACATAAGATGTCATATCATTGGCAAGTATTTCACCTGCACCATTATTATCAATATCTGTTGCTGGTACGCAAGAAGGCATCATGATATGCGTAGTCATAGGGGTTTCTTGGATACTTTCAAGCATAAAGTCCAATCCTTTTTGTCCAACTACATTGACCAATTCATGTGGATCAGCAAAAATAGTTGTCGTTCCTTTTGCTAGGGCGTACTTTGAAAATTCGAGTGGTGTAACCATAGCTGATTCGATATGCATGTGGGCGTCAATTAGACCGGGGGCAATATACTTACCAGTGCAGTCGATGGTATGTTTCCCTTCATAAGCACCTATACCTGCGATACGATTCCCAGTAATTGCTACATCGGTTTGAATAATCTCTTCTGTAAAAACATTAATGACATAGCCATTTTTTAAGACGATATCGGGTAATACCTTACCATTAGCGACGTGAATTAAATTTTCCATGCTTTTCCCCTTTTATTGCGAATATTTTTCTAGAACTACTGAACTGTAAATCTCATAAAAGTTTAACTGTTATAAAATGATTCTTAATAGGTTTTACGAACATTAGGGATGACTGTAAAGTGAAAGTCATCGGATTTGAAAATTTGAATAGTATTATAACAACAAATCTCCCTAAAAGTATATAAAGAATTATTAAAAATACGAATTATAAATTAAAGATAATATAAAAATGTTCGTATAAAAACCGATCAAGTGGTTGAGATAGGTCGGTTTTTTGACAATAAATTGGGGAATTCACACATTATATTTAATACAAGAGTGTATGGCATATAGAAAAAGGGATGTGACATCAATATCACATCCCTTTTTACTTCTTAACTTAGTTTTTAACTGGGTTTAAAATTGTATATTTATTTTCTTTCGATAGGGTGACCACCAAATCCAGAACGAAGAGCAGAAACTACTTTATTTGAAAAACTATCTGGTAATTGGCTATCATTTCGTACGAATAATGATTGGGCAATAATAGGAACTGGAACTTCTAAAGCTAATGCTTCTTCTACGGTATATTTTGCTTCACCGCTTGAATCAATTTTAGCTATAATATTGTCTAATTGATGATCATCATTAAAACTTTCTTCTAATAATTCCATTAACCAAGACCGGACAACTGAACCATTGTTCCAAAGTTTAGAAACTGCAGCAAAATCAAAATCATAGTTTGACGCTTCTAGCACGCTAAATCCTTCACCTATAGCTTGCATCATGCCATATTCGATACCATTGTGGACCATTTTTAAGTAATGACCAGAACCTGCAGGACCACTATATAAATAGCCATCTGTACAAGCAATATCACTAAAGAAGGGTTCTACTATTTTAAATGCTTGGGGATCGCCACCAATCATTAAGTTTACACCATTTCTTGCGCCATCAATACCGCCAGAAGTACCACAATCTAATAAGTAAATACCTTTATCTATTAAATCTTTCCCCCTAAGGAGAGTGTCTTTATATTTTGAATTACCACTATCAATAATGATATCACCAGCTTGTAATTCTGAAGCTAAGTCTTGAAGAATCTGATTGGTCACTTTTCCTGCTGGTGTTGACAGTAAAACAATTTTTTGTTGACCTAATGCATCTAATAAGTCTTCTTGACTATCTACCGTCGGAATTTCTTGCTGCTCTGCGTTTTCTCTAGCTTGAGCTGACGCATCGTAGCCAATAATATCCCAATTATGGTCGAGTGCATTTAAGGCTAAATTAGCACCCATTTTACCAAGTCCAATAATGCCGATTTTCATTTCTTCCACTCCTTTTCTAAAGTCACCTAAATCTTAGCACGGAAAAATGAGGGCTTCATTTCAACTTTGGCACACTCAACGGCGACAAATATAGCGCTTTCAAACAATTGAATAAAGGAATTGTAAGTTTTATGATGAAAGTAACTTAAAAGCGTTGAGGAGGAATAACAATGTCAGAAGCGAGTTCAAATACGACTAGTCAAGAAATGCATTCAAATGCAAGTTCAAACACAAAAGTTTCTATGAAAACACGGATACAAAAATTTGGTTCCTATTTAAGTAGTATGATTATGCCAAATATTGGGGCATTTATTGCTTGGGGAATTATTACAGCCTTATTCTTAGCCACCGGATGGCTACCAAATGAAGAATTAGCGCAAATGATTGACCCAATGAAGAATTATTTATTACCTTTATTAATTGCCTATAGCGGTGGTAGTTTAGTTCATGGCCAACGTGGTGCTGTTGTTGGTGCTATTGGGACCATGGGGGTTGTAGTTGGTTCTGAAATTCCAATGTTTCTTGGTGCGATGTTGATGGGACCTTTTGCAGGTTGGTTGTTAAAGAAATTTGATGACAAATTTGCGGATAGTATTCCTCAAGGTTTTGAGATGTTAGTCAATAACTTCTCGTCCGGTATTTTAGGCTTTATTCTAGCGGTATTGGGCTATTATTTTGTAGGACCAACGATTGGTGCTATTACGGATATTGCTTCCATTGGTATTCAAGCCATTATTTCCGATGGCTTCTTACCATTAGCAAACGTGATTACTGAACCTGCTAAGGTTATCTTTTTGAATAATGCTGTCAATCACGGTATATTTACACCATTAGGTGCACAGCAAGCACAAGAAGCTGGTAAGTCAATTCTTTATTTAGTATCGATTAATCCAGGTGTTGGTGGCGGTATGCTATTAGCTTATATGCTGTTTGGTAGTGGATCAGCTAAATCTTCAGCGCCAGGTGCCTTTATTATCCAATTTTTTGGTGGGATTCATGAAATGTACTTCCCTTATGTATTGATGAAACCATTGATGGTATTAGCCGTAATTGGTGGTGGGGTGACAGGTACAGCTATTTTCCAATTATTTGATGTAGGACTTGTTGGCCCTGCGTCGCCAGGATCTATTATTTCTGTGGTTGCGATGACACCACCGGGCGATTTATTTGGTATTTTACTAGGTGTGTTTGGAGCATTCTTAGTATCCTTCTTAATCGGGGTTGCCATTCTAAAATTCGACCGTTCAGAGGCTAAGGATTTTGAAGCGTCCAAAGATGCGGTGCAACAAGAGAAACGAGCATCTAAAGGACAAACGACTGTTAATAGCCAAATCACTGAAAATGTTTCAGATGTACCAAAAGCTGAAAATGTCCATAAAATTATCTTTGCTTGTGATGCGGGTATGGGTTCAAGTGCCATGGGGGCATCCTTATTACGTAAAAAAGCAAAACAAATCAACTTAAATATTCCAATTTCAAATTCTGCTATTAATAACTTACAAGATGAGTCTGGTACCTTAGTCATTTCGCAATATGAATTAACACCTAGAGCTCGTCGCCAATCTCCATCTGGTATGCATGTATCAGTAGATAACTTTTTGGATGGCGATCGATATGATGAAATCTTAGGCGCCATGCTGTCAAAAACCATCGAAGCAAAGCAGACAACAAGTAGCTTGGAGACTAGCCAATCTATTGAAGATATTCAACATATATACTTTCCATATGAAAATAAAGTTGGTAAAACCACAATGGCTGCGTCTTTATTACGAAATAAATTGAAGCAGACTGATAGGAAAGATATTACTGTGAAAGCAATTGCTATTGAAGAGCTAGCTAGCTTAGACTTGACGCATACGATAGTGATTGGAAATCAAAATATGGTACAAAGCTTACAGGACCTATATCCAGATTTAACAAGTTTAGTTATTGAAGATTTACTAGAAGCGAGTGCCTATGATCGATTAGTCGCTTAATATACAGACAAAAACTTTAAGAAAAGGAGTGGATACCGGTTGTATCTATCACAACGAGAAGCCATCATATTAGACCAGTTGTTATATAACCATTCGGGCATTCCCATCTCATCTTTTCAAAGTTTATTACAAGTGAGTAGGAGGACCGTCTATCGTGAAATTACTAATCTAGAGGAGTCCTTGAAGGCTTTAAATATTCAGATTGTGAATGAAAGAAATAAGGGCTATAGACTAGTAGGAAACGCTGAAACCCTTGAGATGTTGAGAGAAGAGAATACGGAAAGAAACCAATATGTATTTTCAAAAGATGAACGTCAAGATGGGATTGTAACGACCTTATTAGTGAATGAAGCCCCAGTGACAGCTGACGTCTTAAGTCAGCAATTTGCCGTTAGTTTAAATACGATTTATCAAGATATAGATGCAATTGAAGACAATTTAGGGGCAATTAGGCTCAACCGATTGCCTGCTCAAGGCTTTACGATTAAAACAGATGAAATCACTAATCGTAATATTGTGGCAACAAATATTTACAACAATCTATCACCAGCAGATAGTGTAACTTATTTATCCGACTTGACCGAAATTGGTGCATCACTTGATAAACCTTTCTTTCTCACTTTTATTTCAGACACTAGTTTACAGACTGTGCTAGAAAGTTTTAACCGTAGTGATATGACAGCGGATAGGAAAATGAACGATAGTCAGATAAGACCAGTCCTTATCCAGTTGGCATACGCTATTGACCGGATGAAAGCAGGTCATGCAATAGCTGATATTGTGCGTATTGAACAAGGTGTACCTAGTGATGTAGTAAATTTGGCTTATCAAATAACTGGCTATATTGCAGAACAGCTAAAGATAAATATTCCAATCAATGAGCGGAATTTACTAGTTAATCAACTTGAAGGGATCAATTTTAAAAATAAAGAATCTATTTTTAATGTAAATTTTGATACCCAGTTATCCTATAAAGTCCAAAAGTTTATCCGTCTGGTTTCTGAAAAAACGGCTAACGATTTTAGGAAAGATAAGCGCTTATATAAAGGCTTAATTTCGCATATCCGGGCGGCCTTAAAAAGAATTGAAAATGATCCAATTACGACTTTTAAAGATACTAGTTTAGAACCGGTGGTTGACCAATATAACGATTTATATGCTCAAGTAGAAGCAAGTTTTAAAGCGGTTTTTGCCACTGATATTTCCCATGAAGAAGTGGCCTATATTCTCATGCATTTTGCAGCCGCTTATGAAGCGGGTCCAACATTAAATTACCAACCGCGGTTATTGGTGATTGTTTCTCATTATGGTGGTACTGGAAAGATTATTAAAGAGCGAATAGATAAACAGTTCCATGATATTTTTCAAGTGGATATTACGCAATTGTCCAAAATTGATCAATTAGATGTTGGGACTTATAGCATGATTTTGTCGACAGCAACTTTAAAGAATTTCCCGGTGGAATATCATTTGATTTCACCAGTATTAAGTGAACATGATATTGACTTATTAAAGGATTTTATAGCAACCTATAAAATTGGTCATAAAGATCCGCTGACTAATCAGTTTAGTGATGATAATTACAAACTGACCTTTGAAGAAATGCGGGATTCCATCATGATTGCAGATGGTCTTTTAAAACAATTTAAGGTGGTAGATGTTGAAAGTAAGGCTAGTGTGGAAGAAACAATCCAAAGCCTTATTCAGGCATTAGAACCAGTAGAAATATCAAACGAGGAATTGGTAGCGCAAGCCATTATTAAAAGATATAAGACAACACCTATTGGTATACCCAATACGAATATGTCACTCTTTCATAGTGTGCATGCGAATGTGAAGCGACCGCTATTTAAGGTTTATAATATATCGACACCTTTTAATGTAGAGGGTATGGATAGGCAAAAAATTCAATTACAGCGTATTCTCTTATTACTAGCACCAGCGCCTTTAGATATAAATGTGAAGACTGTCTTAGGTTGGATTAGTCAGTCAATTATTGAAAATAATATTAATACTGATCTATATAACAAGGGAAACGAAGCGGTTTTAAGGAACTTACTCAGTAGACTATTTGTTGAAGCAATACAGGAATCAGGGAAGGGTGATGATTAAATGTTATTGAATAAAAATATGATCAAAATAAACCAACATTATCAATCAAAAGAAGAAGCAATTCGTGCAGCAGGTAATCTATTAGTGGAAAATGATCATGTTGATGCTTCTTATGTGGAAGCTATGTTAGAACGTGAGAATGAAGTGACAACCTACATGGGAAACTTTATTGCCATTCCACATGGTACGGATGCGGCTAAAGCGAGTATCCATTCAACCGGTATTTCTGTGATACAAATTCCCTTTGGTGTAGATTTTTCCGATGATCCTAGTGAGGAGAAAATGGCCATGGTGGTATTTGGTATCGCCGGGATTAACAATGAACACCTGGATTTACTCTCTAAAATTGCTATCTTCTGTTCAACCCTTGATAATGTGGTGAAATTAGTGAACGCTGAAAATGAAGCAGAAATGATCGCTTTGTTGGATAGTGTTGAAGCGGCTTAAAATTAAAAAATTATATGGCTATCTCATCTTGTGATATAAGGAGGAGATAGCTTTTTTTGTCGTTAGATGATGTATAATAACCATTTTTTAAAGGTTTAAAATACAATAATGTCTAATTTTGTATTTATAATGTATATTTTATATAAATAAAAAACCTAAAATCCCATTATGATAAAGGTTATAAAACAACCCAAAGTATATCGCGTGAATATCACTTATAAATATAGTAAACTAGAATTAGTCTTAAGGAATTCTTTATTTTTGAAGATTTCCGAAAAAATGAAGTTTAAGTAAAAGGAGATGGAAAAAATGGATTTAGCAGGTTTATGGGCTAGTTTAGCTGCTAGCATACCAGCTTTTATTGGTGGTATTTTATTAATTATTGTTGCGTGGATCGTGGCGGTTTTAGTTAAAAAAGCTGTTGCAAAAGGTTTACGAGCAGCAGGTTTAGCAAGTCGCTTCGTAAAATGGAATATTGCAGAAACTGAGGATCAAGCGGAAACAACGTTTGATACCATTGCACAAATTCTATACTACATTGTATGGGTGTTATTCTTACCGGGCATTTTCGATATGTTTGGTTTAACATCAATTGCGACACCAATTCGTGATATGACGGCAAATGCTTTGGCGTTCATCCCATCTATCGTAGGTGCAATCATCATCATGGTTGTAGCAGTAGTGGTAGCACGTTTAGTGAAACAATTAGTTTATTCATTAGTAAAAACAGTGAATATCGATAAATATGTAGCCAAATTTACTGGTAATAAAACACAAGATGGACAAACAGCAGATACAATTGCAAATGTACTTTCTTATGTAGCGTATATTGTTGTCTTTATTCCAATTGCTGTAGTAGCTCTTGAAACATTAGGCATCTCTTCAATTGCGACACCAATTATCGGGGTATTAAATAGTGTTGCTGCTGCAATTCCAAATATCTTAGTAGCTGTTATTTTACTAGGTGTTGGATTTGCAATTGCTAAAGTGATTGGTGACTTAGTACAAAACTTACTTGAAGGTACTGGTTTAAACAACTTATTTAACCGTGAAACTAGTGCAAGTACAAAAAATATCAATGTGTCAGAAATCATTGGTCAAGTAGTTGCGGTAGTGATTGGTTTATTCTTTACAGTTGAAGCTTTAAATGTATTAAACTTAGCGATCTTAAACACTGTTG
>JAEZWY010000071.1 GCA_023442905.1 Bacillota bacterium
GAATTGGGTCACCGATATCTGTCGAGTGAGAAAAACCCGCGGTTTGAAAAAGTTGTGCCAGTACAAAATTATTAAATATAAAACAATATACGGTAAGTGTCTACAGACCGCTTACTGAAGGGGTGCCAGTCAACCATCCCTTAGTGTCTTTAAACGGTTGGAGATATTACATCGTGTGTACAACCACCATGTTTAGGACAAACTCTCTGTTTTAACAGAGAGTAGTTGATACTAAAAAACCATCAAGCACACTCAAGATGCTTGATGGTTTTCTTATTTAAAGCAAACTAGTTTGCTTCGATTTCATATTTTTCACCGATTGCTGCTAGACGTGCCTCGATTTCATCGTGTGACCAACCTTTAGCTTGTACATAGCGATTGCGTGGATGAACGCGGCATTCGTGTGTACAACCACCAAGATATTTTTCTTGGTTTTCTTCAGATGCTAAGATTTGCTTGTTACATTCTGGATTACCACAGTTTACGTAACGTTCACAAGGATTACCATCGAAGTAGTCTTTACCAACGATTGAAGGGTCTACATGGTTGATAGGGACTGAAATACGTTCATCAAATACGTACATTTTACCTTCCCATAAATCACCACGAGTTTCCTCATCTTGGCCATAGTTTTCAATACCACCATTTAACTGGCTAACATTTTCGATACCTTCGCGGATCATCCAACCTGAGAATTTTTCGCAACGTACACCACCAGTGCAGTATACAAGTACTTTTTTGTCCATGAATTTTTCTTTATTTTCACGAACCCATTCAGGTAATTCACGGAAGTTACGGATGTCGGGGCGAATGGCACCTTTGAAGTGACCAAGATCATACTCATAGTCATTTCGTGTATCCAATAGCACAACATCTTCATCTAACATAGCTTCACGGAAATCAGCTGGGTCTAAGTGAGTACCAGATAATTCATTAGGGTTTAAATCTTCCTCTAAGTTTAAAGAAACAATTTCTTCGCGGTAACGTACAAACATTTTCTTGTGCGCATAGTCATCCGCTTCATTAATTTTGAACCATAGGTCAGAAAATTCTTCCATCGCATGCATATGGTCCATGTAGCGTTGAGTCGCTTCAGTTGGACCAGAAACAGTACCATTAATACCTTCTTCGCTAATCAAAATACGGCCTTTTAAGCCTATTGACTTACAGAATTGTAATTCGTCTTTTGCGAATTGCTCTGCATCTTTAATAGGTACGTATTTATAATAAAGTAGTACCTGGAAATCGTTATTATTCATTTTTTATTCCTCCATCATATTGCAGGTATGACTGCGAGTTTTTACGGATTACATTATAAGGCATAAACCAGCAACAAACAAGTACTATATTTGTTTCGTAAGTTTAAAAAAGCGGACAAGCCTATTTTTACATATGGAAAACATGCTATAATGAGATTGTGAAATATGAATCGATTACATTTTTGCATGTAAATCGTTAGTAGGGGTTAGTTATGAATCATAAAGGAACCAAAACAATAGAAACGCAACACCTATTGTTACGTAAGTTCAAAATAAATGATGCTAAAGATATGTTCAAGAATTGGGCAGGTAATAGGTCAGATACAGAATTTGTTACCTGGGAGAAACACCAATCGGTTTCTGACAGTAAAGATTTATTGGAGAAGTGGGATAAACGTAAGGACCGCAGTAAGACCTACAGGTGGTGTGTAGAAGAAAAAGCCTCTGGTGCAGCAATAGGTGAAATTGTTGTGACGGAAATCCACAAAGATACCCAAGCTGCAGACCTGGTATTCTGTATGGGGAAAGCCTATAAAAATAAAGGCTTGGCCAAAGAAGCTTTAGAGAACATCGTGCATTTTCTTTTCAAAGAAGTACAAATGAATCGTCTATCATTCGACCAAGATAGTCGTAATACTGCAGATAGAGAACTTGCCATAGCGTTAGACTTTGAATATGAAGGACTACAAAAAGCAGCCTTAGCAAATAATTCAGGTATTTCAGATAAGGCCTTATATGGTGCTGTCAGATAAAACTGCAGTAAATCTAAATAAAAAAGGTATGTGATATTTTCTATCACATACCTTTTTATTCACTACAAGTCTACAAGTATTATAAAACTTTGTCTAAAAATTCTTTTGTACGGTTGTGTTGTGGATTGCTGAAGATAGCTTCAGGTTTACCTTCTTCAACGACATAACCACCGTCCATAAAGATTACACGGTCAGCAACTTCACGTGCGAAGCCCATTTCGTGCGTTACAACAACCATTGTCATACCTTCTTTAGCAAGGTCTTTCATAACGTTTAATACGTCACCAACCATCTCAGGGTCAAGCGCTGAAGTTGGTTCATCAAATAACATAATATCTGGATTCATTGCTAAAGCACGGGCGATAGCCACACGTTGTTTTTGCCCACCAGATAAAGAATTTGGAAAAGCATCTGCTTTGTCAGCTAGTCCAACTTGTTCTAATAAAGACAAGGCTTGTTCTTTACTAGCATCCTTTTGTGTCTTACCTAATTCTGTTGGTGCAAGCGTAATATTTTCCAAAACGCTTAAATGTGGAAATAGGTTAAAGTGTTGGAATACCATGCCAATATTTTGACGAGCTTTATTAATATCGATAGATTTATCCGCAATATTTGTCCCATCAACTAAAACTTCTCCACCGTTGATATCTTCTAAACGGTTTAAACAACGTAAGAATGTTGATTTACCAGATCCTGATGGACCGATAATACAAACTACTTCACCTTGACCAATGGTTAAATCGATACCTTTAAGAACCTCATTTTTACCAAAGCTTTTCTTTAAATCATTTACAATAACTTTTGCAGTTGCTGTTGTTTCAGCCATTTTCTCATCCCTCTCGGATTTCATTCTTATTCATCTATTCGTATATTTTCGATTGATAAATTTAATGGTATTTTAATTTGAAATCGTCACTTTGTCAACTTTTATCACAAGGTTGTACTTTAACGGTGACATTAGTATTCACTAATTGCTTGAAAAAGGGTATTTTGTTATATTTTGTATATTAGATTTGGCCAGAAAGGGAGGGAGAAAATTGAAAAAAATATTAAATGCTGTAGACATTCAGCAATTATTAATCATAACATTAGGCACACTAAGTATGACGATCGGATTATATTTCTTCATGGTACCTGATTCTTTAGTGGGTGGTGGTACAGGTGGTATGGCTCAAGTCTTAGCGCCATTTATTCCGCTACCATATTCAGTGATTCTTTTTGCAATTAATATGGTTTTACTTGTTATTGGTATCGTGGTGATTGGAAAAGAATTTGGTGGTACAACCCTATATTCAGTTATCTTATATTCAGGATTTTATGCACTATTCGAACGATTTGTACCAGTTTCCGGGTCAGTTGCAGATGATCCTTTAGTTAACTTAATTTTAGGACAGGTATTACTCTCAACAGGTGTGGGGTTAGTTTTTAATGCTGGTGCAACAACAGGTGGGGTAGATATTATCGCAAAAATAATGAATATGTATCTACCTGTGACCTTTGCTACTGGCGTAATGATTTCTGATTTAATGATCCTTTCAGCTAATATGCTGGTATTTGGGATTGAACGCGGATTATATGCAACAATAGGTGTCCTATTAGGAAATGTTGTTGTTGATCGGGTAATTACAGGGGGATCTGCCCGCTATAACGTGAATATTACCTCTGAGATTTCCGGACAAATTAACGATTTTATTTTAACAGATATAGGCCGTACGACTACTATCTATACTGCTAAGGGTGGTTATACAAAGAAAACGCGGGCAGTTATTACAACAGTAGTTGACCGAGAAGAGTTATTGCGTCTGAAAAATTTTGTTACTGAAATAGATAGCAATGCTTTTATGTATGTATCACCAGTATCTGAGGTTACAGGTCGTGGTTTCTCCTTTGAAGTAAGACGAAAACAGTCCAGAATCGCGAAGATAAGAGAACGTGCACTAAAAGGAAAGAAGACTAGTAATAAGAATTAGTCTTTTTATTTCAATAATCATGTATAATAAAGGCATATATCATTAAAATGATAGCAACACGAACGGAGGGCTAGTGTGAGAACAGATGAATTATATTCAAAGTTGATCAATTTAGGATTTATAGAAAACTACTATGTAGCTAGCAAAGAATACAAGGACGGGTCAAAACATCGGATATTAAAAATTTATGATGATGATTCTAAACTAGCTGAAGTAGCTTTAGACCAACCATACATGATC
>JAEZWY010000089.1 GCA_023442905.1 Bacillota bacterium
CTGCGGCTGTGGTCAGTTGCAAAACATCGTCAAAATAAAAACTCTTTGAGCAATTTATAAAACGATTGAGTTTGCTAACACTTAGGCTTTTAAAGTTATTTATAGTTTGTTCAAAAGTAGCTACCTCTACTGCCTTTGTATTATCATAAGGTGGAGTGAAATTAAGTGAAGCTTGGATACAACTATCACATGGATAAATCCCTTTACTTCTGTCTCTAGTTACATTCCCACAACCACAATTAAATTCACCTGATTCTAATTGTTTGATCATTCCTTTGACTTGTTCGAGAACAGAATCAACTTCATCTTGTGTGACTTCAATATCTGGCGTTTCCAAGAACCCCTTCTCGTTTTCAGCATTCTCAACAAAAACATATTTAATTAGAACTTTTTTATCTGTTAGTTCTAATCCACAATTAGTAAGAAGAATATAATAGAACACTGCTTGACGCCAATAATCTCCACCTAATAAATCATCTTCGGTTGGTCCGATCATCTTTTTGGCCGCATTCTTAGCATTACCTGTCTTATAATCAATCAGGCGTATAACATCTCCGTCCATCTCGATCTTATCGATTTTTCCATTTATTTCAAAATTTGCCACTTCACTTAAATCAACCGTTGTATTTTTTATATCTCCCAGTTTGATTCCGCTAATTGTTTTTTCAACAGCAATAATTCCTGGTTTAATGTATTCAGGTTGATTATATAGATTTTCAATAATACTAATTCCTCTAGAATAATCATCCTTCCTCACTCTCTCTGAAGATAGTTTCCATGAACTTTTTTCAAAGATATCTTCAAAACGTAGAAGTAGATCTTCTTTAGAAAGTACTAACTTTTGAGCTAAATCATCTCGTTTCCCATCGTCTGAAACATAGATTCCTTCTAATGCTTCATGTACCATATTTCCAAAAATCATCATTTCATTGCTTTCAGATGGGAATTTTAAACATTTATTAAAATAGAAACTCAATGGACAATTTAAAAAGCTGTTCAATGTACTCACACTTAAGCTGAAATTGACTAAGATATTATTTAAAATTTCAGCGGATAACTTAGGAACTTTGACTTCAGGAACAGAATTGATTAGTGGATTAACTTCAGCTTTATCAATAATTACCATGTGTTCCTTGAGCTCATTTAGGAAATGCGTAGCAGAAGTTTCACTAGAATATGATAGATGCAATTCCTTTTTAGCACGAGTCATGGCAACATAGAATAAACGACGATTTTCTTCTTCATTCAATTGCGCTTCATTTTCTTCTTTTTTGTTTAGAGATGGTGGATAAGAGAAACTTCCCGATTTATTTTCTCCGCCTGGCCACATCTGATTCCTTTTGCCATCATTACATTTCAACATAAAGACATAATCAAATTCTAAGCCTTTTGCACCATGAGCTGTCATTAGTTGAACACAGTTATAGGGGGATCCTGAAATATCTTCAATATCGAGCGTAACGTTCATTTCTTGGAGACCAGATAAATAAATTAAGAAACCTCTTAGAGAAAGTTTAGGGTGAAGACGTACTTCAACAAGCATCAAGTCATACAACGCTTTAATGACCGAAACTAGGTGATATTTATCGCTAGCTTCCATAATATATTTGTCAATCTCGAAAGTTTTTATCACTTCACTAAGGATAAACATCGGAGATAGATAATTTTTTGACAAGGAGACTTTTTTTCGGAGAAATTCTAGTTTTTGATCAATTTCATTCACATTCTTCAAATAAATTGTATCGTTTTCATTAGTGTCTCGAAGTATTGCAAGTTCATCGGTTGAAACAGAGAAGAAATCAAAATAGAGAATTTTTCTCAATTCACTAATCTTACGAGTCGGCATACAAATATATTTAAGAATAGCGATAACCTTCTTAAAGAATGGATCTGAAAATAAATCTCTTTTTTCTTTGATTCTGACAAAAATACCGTTAGCTCGTAACAGTTTAGCAAATTTTTCCCCGTATGCATTACGCCCATAAATAACACCAATCTCACTTTCAAGAACACCTTGATTGACTAACTCAAGAATTTGATTAAGAGTACCAAGCATTTCTTCTTCCTCAGATTCATACACTGTAAGCGTTGGAAGTAAATTTGTATACTCTTTATTTTCACCTGCAGCTATTAAATGTTTTTCTTCTCTCGGATTATTGCTAATCAGTTGCTTTGAAGCATCAATAATTGCTTGTGAGGAACGATAATTTTCTTCAAGTACAATTTTAACGGGATTATATTTCTTATCGAAATCTGGAATGTTGTCTGCACTAACTCCTTGAAAACGATAAATACTTTGATCATCATCACCAACGACAAAAATGTTAGGGTTAGTTTTCCCTTTTACTAATAAATCCACCAACTTATTTTGAACAACAGAAGTATCTTGAAATTCATCAACAAAAAGGTATTTTATCCCTGAAGAAACTTCTTTTTGAAAATCTTCAAGTTCCTCAAGTTTTTCGATTGCCCACATTACCATGTCATCAAAATCAAAGTAATTTTTTTCAGAAATTTTGTTTTTGTACTTTTCTACAAGATATGCGCCAGACGTCAGTTTATCAAATTTAGATAACTCCTTTTCAAAACTTGCTTTCAAATCCCCTGGTTGTTTATCTCTCCATTTTTTAGCATATTTAAATTTGGCATACAATTCATCCCCAGGAACAGATAATTCAATTGATTTGAAATATTCATCTATTTCTCTTTGAATATCTTTTGACTCAAGCTTCTCACGCTTCATTTTTAAATAAAGTGAAATAAGTTGATTTTTAGAAGAATAACGATCCCCTGAATTTCTAAATAAGGAATCATCCTCTGCTATATCTTCATCCATAATTTCTTTAAGTATTTCATACTGAGCTGCTGTAGAAATAATTTCTGGTTGATCGCCAAATTTATCAGAATTACCTAAAATTAAATCGCTACAAAAGGAATGAATAGTAGATACTCGAACTTTTCTTCCTTCTTCCCCAATAAGTTTTTCAATACGATTTAGCATCTCTGAGGCTCCAGCTTCAGTAAAAGTCAAACAGACAATCTCTTCTGGACGTACATCATAGTTAGTTAAAATATTTGTTACTCGATAAGAAAGAATTTGAGTCTTACCAGTTCCCGGACCAGCAACTACCATGACTGGACCTTTAATAGTGTCCACAGCTTCCTTCTGCTTTTGATTTAAATTCGCATGACCTTGTTCATAAACTTTCGAATAATCAATTTTTGCCATATAGCCTCTCCTTTTTTTTTGTTACTAGTAATTTTTAAGTTCGGTTCTGTTGCAAAGATTTCTAACAAGTATATTTTAGGTTAAAATAGACAAAATGACAGCTTGGAGGAATAAAGATGGATCACTTTAAAGGAAAACAATTTCATAAAGACGTGATTTTCGTAGCCGTTGGCTATTATCTTCGTTATAATCTCAGCTACCGCGAAGTGAAAGAAATCCTTTATGATCGCGGCATTGACGTTTGCCATACGACCATTTACCGATGGGTACAAGAATAGGGGAAGATTCTCTATCAAATTTGGAAAAAGAAGAATCGACAATCCTTCTACTCGTGGAAAATGGATGAAACCTATATAAAAATTAAAGGGAAATGGCACTATTTATATCGTGCGATTGATGCAGATGGACTGAATTTAGATATTTGGTTACGTAAAAAACGTGATACGCAATCCGCGTATGCATTTTTGAAACGATTAAAGCAACAATTCGGAGAACCAAAGGTTCTAGTGACTGACAAAGCGCCTTCTATTCGTAGTGCCTTCAAGAAGTTACAAAAATCTGGTTTATATACAGATACTGAACATCGAACAGTGAAGTATCTCAACAATTTAATTGAGCAAGATCATCGTCCAATTAAACGGCGAAATAAATTTTATCAAAGTCTTCGAACGGCTTCAGCCACGATTAAAGGCATGGAGACCATTCGAGGAATATACAAGAAAAGCCGAAAAGAAGGCACTCTTTTTGGCTTTTCAGTCTGCACAGAAATAAAAGGATTATTAGGAATTCCTGCCTAGTCTATGGTTAGAAATATTCAAATGCAATTGATTTTTAAACTTTGCAACAGAACCGAAACAGGTATCGTTAGCTACAAAATAAATATAAAGTATTTCAATTTTCCAACCGTGTTTCGTTCAAAGAATCCTTATTCTAAAAAGTCTATTGAACATGAACGCTTTGAGAACTGGCAAAAGACAGTTGTACGAAAATAAGTAAATAAACGAGGCTAGTTTTGTCCCAGCCTCTTTTTTATTGCTATTAATTACGCTATTACACTATCTTATCATTATAATATTACACTATTACACTATCACATTTCATCTTCACTTACTCTGCCGGCATAAACGCCCTACCCTGAGATTAACACTAGCAATCAATACCGTTTGCTATTGATAACCTTCGGTTCATTGTGACGCAACTATAAATATAATCATTTTATCGACAACACTATTACACTACCATACTAATACAGTATTACACTCTATTAGCATTCCACTATCTTACTATCTTACTAGTACAGTATTACATTATCACACTATCTTACTAGTACACTATTACAATATATTAGTATTACATTATCACACTATTTTACTCTTACACTATTACAATATACTGGTATTACACTATCATACTACCTTACTAATACACTAATACACTATTACATTATTACACTATTTTACTCTTACACTATTACACTATCTTACTAGTACACTATTACAATATATTAGTATTACACTATCATATTAATACACTATGTTAGTATTACATTATCATACTATCTTACTAATACACTATTACATTATATAGTATCCCAGTACTACATTGATGCAATAAAGTGGATTAAACTAAAAAAAGCAATAAAAAAACTCCGGTTGGCAGACCAGAGTAATTATTTAATCCAGTTCAATTAGTATGCTGCACTTACAAACTTAATATAATCTTGATTGAATAGCTATTCTGTTTTTGCCACATAAAAATAGAGTAGCTATTTTTGTATACAAAAATACTTAAATTAACTGAATGAATTAAACGTGTTGTATATATAACTTTATTATATATATATTTAAGATTTAAGTACTTTTCGTGAAAATAAAACTTGATATAAAGGGGTTATGTCCATTTTAGGAACACCTAAAAAGGCAGTTTAAAACAAGTAAAATGGCAATTTAAAACATGTTTTTTTAAAATAGTTGCTTTAAAAATTTCCAATCATTATATCGTTATAAGTACCAACTTTTGTCGTTATAACTATGCTAAAATATCAAACCTCCACCCCTTATAACGACAACACCCACAATCAGTCGTTATAAGTGCCAACTTTTGCCGTTGCTAGCCGCCAATTTAGGTGTTCCTAAAACCCCTTTGATCTTGATATACTAACCTCAATTTTTACCCAAATTACTTAACCTTTAAATCTATATAATATTAATTTATATAGACAACTTATTTAAATTATGTCTGTATGTCTTAATGAATTATAGAAATCAACAATTAAAGTGATGATCTTAAGACGGAGTATAACGGAGAACCGTTGAACTTCTATGTGACTTCTATGAACTCATTGAAGTTAGCTTCAGGTGAAACAATTGAAGTAACAAGTGAAGAGATTATCGCAGCACAAGCAGAGAATGGTACGTTAAAATTAAGCGGCGAACAAGTAAGTGAGCGTGCAGAAGATGCCTACTCTGAAACCGCAAGCGAAGATACTAACGGAGAACCTTCGACAGGAACTAACCTAGCACCTACCGGTTCAATTGTAGTTAATGGGGTTGAAGTACCCGTTAGCTTAGATATGTTAGTGACTAGATTAAATCCTTCAGCAGAGAACGTAACGGCAACGTATCGTGATGTAACAATTGATTCAACCTTAGCTGAAATTTATGATGTGACGTTTGGTGCGATTGACCGTTCAGCAATCATGACGAACAAGGAGAATGCGGTAGCACAGTTAGAAGCTGCCAAAGAATCTATGGAAGAATACCATGAACGATTGAATGATGACCCTAACATAAGTGATGACGATGCGAAGAAAATTATTGAAGCAGACAACATCGCTTTAAACTCAATCGGTGACGGTGAAACAAAAAAACAAATTGAAAAGCTATTAAGCGAAACAAGCATTTCCAATTCAGACTCAAGTGGTACAGTTGAAGAAACAAAACCAATTGAAGAGATGACCGCTGAAGAACGTGAAGCCGCATTGCTTGCTGAAGTCAACGAAGAGTCACTAGGTATTACGCAAGATACTTCAACAGTCGTGGCTTTAGAAAGTTTACGTGCATCAATCATCGACTTGAATTATCAAATCGCATTGTATGATGTAGAGTTAGATTATATTGACGAAGTTTCAATCAAACAAGATAGCATTGGTCGTGAAGCTGTTAGATATAATTTGTTAAGTCCATTCGATATTTAATTTAAAAGGAGCGTATAATCATGGCAAGAAAAATAGAACCATTACAAAAACGTTGGGCAAGTTTAGCAACTACTTTAAAGGATAGTAAGAACGATTTAGATTTCGGTAAGATCGATGTTCAGCTAACTGCTTCAGAACAAGAACCCTTAAACGAGTTAGTAACGTCAATTAAAGAGATGGCAAAAGAGATGCGAGAGATTGCTAATCAACTTGATAAAGAGTTTGACCACTACGTTAATTCTAAACGTAACGATGCGATTGATTCTGCGATGTCAGATAGCGAAGTACGTGAGTTAGTTTTAGCAATGGCTTTAGAAAAAGGTCTAGTGAAAACGTTAGATCTTTCTTCAGAAGTTGAAGCGGAGAACGAAGAACCAGTCGCAAATAATTCAGAACAACGTCAGGCAATTTAATCAGTAAAGAGAAATTCATATAATGTTTTTGATACCAGATGGTCGATGACTGTCTGGTATTTTTTTGTTTGTTATCGTGAAGGGCAGGGTGGGATGATAGCAAGTTCAAGCGAATCTAATCGTGAACCATTGGTTCATTTATCATCAGACCTAGCCAAATTTTCTTATACCTTTTTCAGTTTATTACCTTTGGTTACGTCAAAATTATTTCGAGCGACTCATCAAAAACATGCCTTCTGAATTTAAGATGATAGGCTAAGCTTCAGCTAGGCTTCATCATTTTTTTCGTCCTCAATCTTAAAAGGGTTAGGATAGGTTTCGTCAAAAAATCTTGCCTTCACTCCAAAGGGGTAGGCTAGGATTCAGCTAGGCTCCATCATTTTTTCGTCCTCAATCTTAAAAGGGTTAGGCTAGGTTTCGTCAAAAAATCTTACCTTCACTCCAAAGGGGCAGGCTAATCTTCAGACAAATTTCTTCAAAAAATTTCCAAAGGCATGGGTAGGCTTTAGGCGAATTTCTTCAAAAATTTTTCGAAGGCATGGGTAGGCTTTTTCAAAAATCTACTTAACTAAAGTGTAAGCCCTAAAGGAAAAAGGCACTTTTTCACAAACTTTTTGTTGATACAAGTCGCTTCAAAAGCCTATTAAATCAACGTTTAACCTGCATCAAGTAACTGCAAAAAGTGGTGCATTAG
>JAEZWY010000091.1 GCA_023442905.1 Bacillota bacterium
GTGTAGGGGAGCCTGACTTTCCAACGCCTTGGTCAATTCGTGAAGAAGCGATTAGGGCCATCAGAAAAAGTAAAACTTACTATACTGCTAATGCCGGTTTAATTGAATTACGCCGAGCAATTTCAAAATACCTAGATCGTAAGTATGATTTAAAATATGATCCTGATAATGAAGTAATTGTCACTGTAGGAGGATCTGAAGCGATTGACTTAGCTTGCCGTGGTTTAATTAATCCAGGCGATGAAGTTTTATGTATGGACCCTTCATACGTATCTTACACACCATCTGTAGAGCTTGCTGGTGGGATTCCAGTACCAGTGAAGCTACCTAGTGAGCACGACTTTATTTTACAACCGGAAAATATTGAAGCGCATATTACCGACAAGACAAAGGCCATCATCTTAAATTATCCTAATAACCCAACTGGTGCAGCTGCAACTAGAGAAGAATTGGAAAAGTTGGCTGATGTGATTAAGAAACATGATTTATATGTCTTAACGGATGAAATTTATTCTGAAATCTGGTATGCCAAAGATAAATATACGTCAATCGCTTCGTTTGAAGGGATGAAAGAACGGACAATCTACATTAACGGATTTGCTAAAGCCTTCTCAATGACAGGTTGGCGAATTGGTTACCTATGTGGACCAGAAGTATTATTGGAACAAATGTTGAAAATCCACCAATTTACCATTATGGCAGCACCAACAGTGTCACAATATGCATCAGTTGTTGCTTTGGAAGAATGTGATGATGATGTTGAAGCTATGCGGAAAGATTATTTAAAACGACGTAACTTCTTATTAGGACGATTCCGTGACATGGGTATTCCGTGTTTTGTGCCGCGAGGGGCATTTTATACCTTCCCAGATATTCGTGAGTTCGGTATGTCGAGTGAAGAATTTGCTTTAGCCTTACTAGATGCGAAGAAATTGGCCGTTGTGCCAGGTTCTGCATTTGGTGAAGGTGGCGAAGGATTCCTACGTATCTCTTATGCTTATTCCATTCGAGAACTAACGATAGCAATGGATAAAATAGAAGAATTTATCACCGACTTAAGAAATACACATAAATAACTGTATCGTACTAAATCAATTTGAAGTGAAAAATTGCCAAGTAATCATATGATTGCTTGGTTTTTTCATATTAAAGTAGGAAGTGCTTTACTATCCAGATATTTTGACAGCGCTTTATACTTTTGATAATGTGACTGCGACGATGACATTTCAATTTTATATGTTTGGTGGGTGTAAAAGATGATAATGAGTGTAGTATTTGTAATTGGTTCGGTAATTTTCTTTATTTTATTAATTAGATATTTGAGAAAGCTAATTAATAAAATAAACAATCATAAATAAAGGTGCTATTTTTGCTGTGGATAACTTCATAGTAACAAAAGACTTTTTTAACTGGAAAATAGTAAGTTAATTCCTTATAGCCTGAAAACCCCATCTTTTTGGCTAAGCGAAAGACTGTAGAAGTTGATGTATAATTATCCTCTGCAACTTTTTGTATGCGAATATCTAAAATTCGATCACTATGAAATTCTAAGTATGACAGGATTTGTTGTTCAGTATCATTAAGCTTGGTATCTTTTAGCATTTTTTTGAACTTTATTATTCAATACTCCTTTGGGAACTAATGTATAAATTACAAAAATTCAATTATGCTTATAGTTTACAGAATGAGCTAGGGAATATCAAAATCCAACCCGATAGTACTAATGAGGATTATCAATATAAGATTCAGATTGCTGTTACATTGTTTACCAGCGAATTAAAAAGAGTAAATTTTATGAATATGAGGAATAAAAAAATCTCGGCGTCAATCGACGTCGAGATTTTTAGCTTTAACTATTTATAGTCCACACCTCTTGTATAGGTGTTAGATGCATCCCATAACAAGTATTCATTCGCGCCACTTTCAATTACGGCGTCAATTTGTTCTTGTACTTCAGCAGTACCATACTCGGTATAAGTACCGTCTGTTAAATAAGAGGCGGTAAAGTCTTGTAACCACGGTCTAGAAACGGGTGCGTCATCTAGTTCAGCATTTAAAGCATTCTCTTTTTCCATGTAGGCTTGAACAACTTCATATGGATATAGATCGGGATAATCTAATCCAAAGTAGCCTGGTCCCCAGTGAGAAGGGTAAATCATTGATGAAATCACATCGACATTCTCTGCCATCATATTATAGTTTTGGCCGATACCAGGTGTAGCGACAACATCGGTAACATAACCAAAAATATCTGCAGAAACATCAACGCCATAAGGTTCAAGCTCTTCGCGAGCATAGGCTAGGAAATCAGCAATGACCATTTGGCGTGCTTCAGTTGAAGCTTTACCATATTCAGCGTAGTCGCCCATGTCATAAGATAATGTTTCGCCAAAGGTCTCAAATCCTTCTGGGAAACGAACATAGTCAAATTGGATATCTTTGTATCCAGCACGTGCAGCTGATTTAGCTACTTCAACTAAGTATTCCCAGTTATCTTTATTATATGGGTTTAGGAAGGCATCACCACCGCCATTAGTCCAAACTTCACCCGATTCTGTGAGGAAGGTACGGGAAGGGTCAGCGGTAGCTAAGTTTGTGTCTTTGAAAGTTGTAATACGCGCAATTGGATAAATTTGTTTATCCTCAAAAGTTTGCATCATACTATCGTTGTCGATCGCATTTGTTTCATTGTTATTTAAGACATCACTTTCTGAAGGTAAATCCATTGTGATATTACCGTAATCATCTTTTACATCTAATACAACCGAGTTAAGATTGGTTTCATCTAATAGGGCGATATTATCTGCTAATAAATCTGGATTTGTGGCACCATCAGCTGATAGATAAATCCCTTTTACACCATCTTCAGGATAGGTAATATCATAACGTGAATCATAGGCAAATTTTGCAGGTAAGTTTTTGGGGTGATCTAACAGAGCAGGCTTATCAGTAGAGATGTTTGCATCTTGCGACCCATTATCTTCACTACTTGTTGCACTTTCCTCAGTGCTTTCGTTACTTGCAGTCTGGGCTTGCTGGTTTTCATTAGCTAAACCAAACCAGTCAGTTTTGATGCCAAAAATTAAGGCTAAACCTAATACAATGGCTGTGAGTAATCCTAAAACGAGTTTCCAATTGAATTTAGGTCCTTCATTTTTCGGGTCTAAAGTTGAGTTACTATTTGAATTTGATTGTTGATCATTCAAGGTTTTGGCCTCCGTTCTCTTAGATTTTATTGTGCTTGATTTGTTTGCTCGACTAAGCTGGTTAAGTCAGGCAACATATCGCTCAAGGCTGCTTGCGATTGTTCAAATTGACTGTTTATTTCAGATAAACCATTTGAAAAAGTATCTAAGTCGCTATCTTCAGCCGCTAAAGTATTGTAGTAATTATCTTCTAATTCTAAAACCTTTTGATAATTTTCAATATAAGCGCTCATTTGACTGTTAACGTTCGAAGCTAATTGACGTGATTGGTCAAAGTTTGCGAAATCTTCTTCAGCAGTAAAATCTGTTTCATCAAATGCATTTAGACTTTCAACTTGATTTTGGAAATCTTCAAAAGTTGCAGTTAATTCTTCAAAATCTTCTTGTCGGGTTTGTAAGTTGTCTCGAGTAGCACCTGTTCCAGAATCAGTTAAATTAGCTAAACTTTCGTCAGCTGCTAAATCTGTCTCAAAAGCCTCTTGTAATGCTGCTTCTTGTGTTTGAATAGCTGATAATTGCGTCATCATGGATTGTGCATCAGTCGCTGACTTTGAAACTACTTGGTCAGGTGTAGCTGTACAAGCTGATAAAACCCCAATACTCACACTAACGATTGCAAGAGTGGATAATTTCTTCAATACCATTATCTATCTCCTTATTCTATTTTTCTTAGTTTAATTATAACGGTTGCTGGGCATTGAAATATAGTATCCCAATAATAACCAATAAAGTATAACATACCCTTAATGATACGAGACTTGCCTAGATTTCTCAATAAATTTATCGATTTTTTAGAAAAATAACAACAAGCATGTCAAAATTCTTTTTTATTATCTAGGACTTTAGTCCCTACCTTAAGTGTAGTGTTCAGTTATAATATAATTAAGCGATATTGCAAATTTTATGTGCAAGAAAATAAGGGAGGAGCGTATGGGTATGAGCAAGAAAGACCAGCAAAGACTTTGGCGATTAGGGCTCGCTGCAGCTGCAACAGGTGTTGGCTATATTTATCATGCTATGAGTCAAGAACGTTCATTGCGGAGCAAAGTGATTCAAGATGGTATGCGCATTAAGCGAGAAGCTGAGCGCTTCACTTCTAAAAATACGAAACAGCAAGCAACAGCAGACTTGGCTAAACGGAGTATTAATCACGAAAACTTATTCTTTATCACGCGAGACCATTCTTCGGAGATCCATCGTGGACAACAGGGGGTTATGATTGACATGATTGAGCAAAATACGGCCCCAGACCCACAAGTTAGTGGTAAAGACGAAGACCAACCCTGGATAATTTATTTTCATGGTGGCAGTGGCATCCATACCCTACAAGAGCGCGAATGGACTTTTGCCCGAAAAATTAATCAACAATTTCAAACTGAGGCCAACGTATCCATTCCATTACTACGTTCATTTGCTAACTATGATTTAGCTAGTGAGACTGGACGAATCACTTCTTTAATAGAAGAGATTGCTAAAAAAATGGGACGGTCTCTTCAAAATGTTTACTTTTTAGCGTCAGATACAGGCGCAATACCAGCATTGTTAGTTGCTGATAGAATGGATCAAATAGGGTATCCGATAAAACGGGTTATTTTACTATCCCCTTGGTTAAACACTACTTTTGAAGATGTCCATATTCATCCAGATGATGTACAATTTGATGCCACGAAAGTAAATGCTTTAAAGACAATTTGGCAGGAAAGAAATCCCGCTTTAAATTATGCCAAGATGCCGATAGAATCGATGCCAATAGTAGATTTTATTAATGGTTCTGATGATAGTCACGCTTGTGATGGTAGGTGGCTACACCGGAGATTGCGTGCACATAATCATACGAGCAATTACTATCAGTTTGATTATATGCATCATGAATTTTATCTAAATAACTTACCAGAAAGTCAGGAAGTCATCGATATCATCTATCAACAAATTATGAATCCTTAGTCTAGCTTCTACATTGGTTAAGGTGGACTAAGCTGTTATAATATTAGAAAAGGAGTGATTCGATGTATTTCCCCATGATGTTTGACTGGACTTATATCTTAATTATTATTGGTGCTGTGATTGCGTCAATCGCAAGTGCTAACGTCAATCGAACGTTTAATAAATATAGTAAATATACCACTGAAAAAGGGATGACAGGGACTCAAGTTGCCGAGTACATCTTACAATATTCAGGGATTACCAACGTACGTGTTGAACGTATTTCTGGTAACTTAACTGACCACTATGATCCAAGTAATAAAGTATTGCGTCTTTCTGATGCTACAGCGGACTCAAAATCAATTGCTGCCATTGGTGTTGCAGCCCATGAATGTGGCCATGCTGTCCAAGACGCTCAAGGTTACTTTATGATGACCTTACGCCAAAAGATCGTACCAGTAGTGAATATTGGATCTAAACTATCTTGGCCAATTTTAATTCTTGGTGCAATTGCTGGTTTTAACCAAACCTTTATCAATATTGGAATCATTTTGTTCTCACTAACTTTACTTTTCCAATTGGTTACTCTACCAGTAGAATTTGATGCATCGAAACGTGCTCTACAAATCATGGAAGAGGGTCATGTGTTAACGGCAAGTGAGTTACCATATGCCCGTAAGACTTTAAACGCTGCGGCTATGACGTATGTAGCTTCTGCAATAGCAGGTGCATTGTCACTGTTACGTGTATTGATTCTATTTGGTGGTCGTTCTCGCGATTAATCGTTATACGCACATACTGACAAAAAGGCAACCTTGAGTACAATTGTGCTCAGGGTTATTCTTTTGTTTGAAATAGGTCCTAGGGTGGATGGCGAAAAGTAAATTTCTGATAACATATAGTTATTAGAGGAAGTAGAAGTAAAAAGGAGGTGACCATGATTGAGAAGAAATTTAAAAGGTAAGGCTAAAGAAACTTTAAGCCAGCATACAAGTTGGTTTGTTATTTTTACTATTATTTATTGGGCTATTGCTTGGATGATTAGTACAATACCAACAGCTATATCTTTTTTCCTTTTTCCAATTAGTATCTTAATTTTAATTGGAGAGCTAATTTTCATGGCTGGGGCAGATATGGCATATCTCCGTTCATTAATGGTGAAAAATAATCAGCGACCAATCCGCATTCACCGTGATATTGTAGGACCAATCATGCGGGACTCAATAAAATTTACTTGGTCACATATCCTACGCGGTTTTTATATACTCATGTGGTCATTATTATTCTTTTTTCCAGCGATTTATAAAGGCTTGAGCTATGCAATGACAGATTATCTCATTATCGACTTCCCAATTTTGACGGCTAGTGAAGCCATCACCGAAAGTCGCCGGATGATGAGAGGACGAAAATGGCGGTTTATCTGGTTAAACTTACGATTCATCGGCTGGTATTTACTGATACCATTCACACTAGGCTTGGCTTATTTCTATGTTAAACCATACCACAGCCTAGCGTTGATCAACTTCTATGAAGAAACATTAGATGAAAAAGGCTATCCAGAAAAAGTATCTACCCTTAGACGAGCTAGAAAACATCGGACAAAAGAAGTGATTATCGAAGACGACGACCTAACAACCGACAAGCAAGCTAGGACAAAAACACCGCGGCCAGCATATCGTGGCTTTATAAGAAAAGAAAAACCATCAACCTTCAAAAGCAACCATAGCTTTATAGAGGACAAGTATACAGACGACAAAAACTGGAACGACTTTTAAAATAGGGTGCGAGAGTCGACGCTCAGAAAGGAAACGTTGGAAGATTAGTGTAGGGGCTGACGCAGTCAGCAACAAACTAATCTGAAACGCAGTCCTTTCTGGAGACTCGAACCCGACTAAACAAGGTGTGAGTGAGACCGTTCAGCTCAATGAATCTGGAAGAATAGTGTCGGGTCACACAAAGTGTGGCGCAAACTATTCTGAAGAGGATTTGAGCTGGTCGAGCGAGCCCGATTAAACAAGGTGTGAGTGAGACCGTTCAGCTCAATGAATCTGGAAGAATAGTGTCGGGTCACACAAAGTGTGGCGCAA
>JAEZWY010000137.1 GCA_023442905.1 Bacillota bacterium
CGATAAGGATTGGCCATATAAATATAGTAGCCAATCCCGCCCGTTTCAAGTATAACAGCATCTGGGTAGATACTTTCAACCTGACCTATCATAAATTCGTACATTGTCTTACTTCACTAATTCTTTCAAGTCGCCGTATCCTTCTTTATCCATATCTGCTAAAGATACGAAACGAAGTGAAGCGGAGTTAATACAGTAACGTAAGCCTCCTAATTCAGCTGGTCCATCGTTGAATACGTGACCTAAATGTGTATCCGCATCTTTAGAGCGAACTTCAATACGTTTCATGCCGTATGAAGAATCGTCCAATTCTTCAATTTCATCTTCCATAATTGGTTTAGAAAATGATGGCCAACCACAACCAGCATCAAACTTATCAGTTGATACAAACAAAGGTTTACCACTCACGATATCAACGTAAATACCTTTTTCATAAAAGTCATCATATTGGCCAGTAAATGGACGCTCAGTTGCTGAATTTTGTGTGACTTCATATTCTAATTCAGATAATTCTTTTAAACGTTCTTCTTTATTATAGTCTTTTGTCATAATGAAACTCCTTTTTTCCCACTGGATAACCTGGAAAACCAAGTATATTTTCTTTTTTCTAGTTACTTATATTCTAGCATAATATCCATCTATACACGAAAATCTAGATTAGGACTTTACTTATAATTGTGGTGACTCATGCGGGTCCTGAATCCGTTTAAACATCCGCTCAATTTCATAATTTGAAAAATGAACTAAAACAGGTCGACCATGCGGGCAGTTATATGGATTTTTAGTATAAGCCAAGTCATGCAATAACTGCTTAGCCTGCATGTCATCTAAATAATGATTGGCTTTAATCGACCGTTTACATGACATCATAATTGCCGTTGCCTCCCGATAGTTCCCAACTGTTGCTTTGGGGTCTTCTAAGACGAGTGCAATCAGATCTTCAACAATTTTTTGGATATTCTTCTTACCCATCCAAATTGGGTGTTGCTGTAATTGAAAGGCGTTTGGACCAAATGGTTCTAAATCAATACCCATTTCCAATAACTTAGGACGGATTTGTTCAATTTCTTGTGCTTCAGATGTTGAAAAATCAAAAACAATTGGGAGCAATAGACTCTGCATAGCTGTTCCAAACTCAACAATCGTATCCCGGTAGTACTCATACTTAATCCGTTCTTGCGCTGCATGCTGGTCTATCAAGTACATACCTGTCTCATTCTCTGCTACTAAGTAAGTTCCTTGCATTTGCCCAACATAAGTTAAGTCTGGAAAAGACCTATTTCGATCAACCATTGCCTGGTCAAGCGCTCGAACTTGTTTAACCGTCTGCCATACCGGTTTATTATGTGATTTAGGTAAACTTACTTCCTTTTCCGTATCTAAATAAGTTATTTGGCCTTCTTCCTGGTCATGTCCCTCATTTTCAAGGTCTGTTGCCTCCACGACTTGCACCTCGTCCCGTAAATAACTCGGCACTTGGATTGACTGCACATCTTCATTTAGACCGTCATTCCGTTGGGAAAAAGAGCTACCTTCGCTTTGCTGATGTATAGCATGCTGGTTGGTTTGACCGACATTGAAATCGAAACTTGCTTGCTCACCAAGGTAAGTGGTTGGTTGACTTAGCGGACGGTAATCATTTTGCTGGCTATGTTCAGAACCCTCATTTTGACCATAGCTTGTTGCATTCGTAGGCTCTTGCCGATTTTCTACTGGTAATTCTAGATTGTCTCCCTCTCCATCTGCATATACATCTGGGATCCGTTGGACAGGGGCTAGTGCTGCAATAATGCCTGCCTTAATCATTTCATATAGGTCATCTTCCTTTGAGATACGCACTTCCTGTTTAGTTGGATGAACGTTCACATCAATTAGTTGAGGGTCTAGTTCAATATATATAACCGCAATTGGATACCGTCCAACCATTAATTTAGACCCATAACCCTTGAGAATAGCTTGGTTTAACTTATAGTTTTTGATAAAACGGCCATTGACAAAGAGTGACATATAAGACTTGCTAGCTCTAGTTACAGCGGGCAAGGAAACATAACCAGAAATTTGAAAATCTAGGTTCTCACCCGCAATCGGAACCATATCCTTAGCCTGTCTAAAGCCATAAATAGCGGCTAAAACTTCATTAACTCGTCCTTTACCATTCGTTGACAACAAGGTCTTGCCGTCATGGGTATAGTTAAAACGGATGTCTGGGTGGCCTAACGCTTCACGGTTAATAATGTCTGTAATATGGGCCAATTCTGTTTGTAAACTCTTCAAATATTTCAAACGAGCGGGCGTATTATAGAAAAGATTTTCTACCATTACCGATGTGCCTCGACGCAATGCAGATGTCTTCTGGTCTATAATACCGCCATCTTTTAAGTAAATTTCACTTGATGATTCCCCATCCGAAGTATTCATAGTTACTTCAGAAACAGAAGCGATAGAAGGCAAAGCTTCCCCTCTAAAACCAAGTGTTCGTATTCTGAACAGGTCATTTGAACTATATATTTTTGAAGTTGCATGCCGCTTAAAGGCCAATCCAACTTGGTCAGCGGCAATCCCTCTACCATTATCAATTACTTGAATCGACCGCAAACCAGCTTCCTTAATATGAATTGCAATCTCACTGGCGCCGGCATCTATCGCATTTTCTACAAGTTCCTTTACCACAGAGGCTGGTCGTTCAACCACTTCCCCCGCTGCAATTTGGTTGGCAACTTGAATAGGTAATTCTTGTATAGCCATTTACATCATCCTTTATAGCTGGCTCTTCAATTCTGCTAAGAAATTTAAGGCTTGAATCGGTGTTAAATTATAAATATCTTCAGACTTCAATTGTGCAATCACTTTTTGACTAGATGTATCCACTGACTTACTATCCGATGATTCTATAGGTGTTTCCTCGGCCAACATATCAAATAAGGACATCTGCTGGTCTTTATTCACTTCATTTAAATTATTATTTTCTAATTCTTGTAAAACTGCTTGGGCATTCTTCAACAATTCTCCAGGCATACCAGCCAATTTAGCTACATGAATACCATATGATTTGTCTGTAGCACCATTAAATACCTTATGTAAAAAGACTAATTCACCATCTTCTTCACTAGCACCAACATGAATATTGGCTAAGCGAGGCAAACGCTCATCTAAGGCTGTCAATTCATGATAATGAGTTGAGAAAAGGACTTTCGCATCGAAATGATCATGGATATAAATCAAGATGGCTTGTGCTAAAGCAATACCATCGTAAGTTGAGGTACCACGTCCCAGTTCATCAAATAGTAATAAAGAATTATCCGTTGCATATTGTAAAGCTTGGTTTGCTTCCATCATCTCCACCATGAAAGTTGATTGTCCTGCTAACAGGTCATCTGCTGCGCCAATTCGAGTAAAAATTTTATCGAAAATTGGTAAGCGGGCTTCTTTAGCTGGTACAAAACATCCCATCTGCGCAAGGATTACAATCAACCCTAATTGTCGCATATAAGTGGATTTACCAGACATATTGGGTCCAGTAATCATTAAAATACTCGTTTCAGGATCCATCACAATATCATTAGGCACAAATTTATCTTGGCCAATAACCCCTTCCACTACTGGGTGTCTGGATTCTTTTAGATATAAATCACGTTTGTCCGTCATGAATTGCGGTTTTACGTATTGGTGGGTTTCTGAAATTTCTGCTAGCGACTGTAAGACGTCTATAGCTGCCACCGTGCTAGCAATCGCTTGTAAGGTTACTTGGTGACCCTTAACTTCTTCGCGAACTTCTTGGAATAATTGATGTTCTAGAATTTGTGACTGCTCTTCAGCTTCAAGTATTTTTACTTCAACTTCTTTAAGCTCTGGCGTAATAAAGCGTTCAGCATTGGTTAAGGTTTGTTTTCTATCGTAACGGCCTTCTTCAAGCAAATGAAGGTTAGCCTTTGTCACTTCAATATAGTAACCAAACACCTTATTATAGCCAACTTTAAGTGATTTTATCCCTGTCTTTGCGCGTTCATCAGCCTGCAATTGGGCAATCCATTGTTGACCGTTGCGCATAGCATCGCGGTATTCATCCAATTGAGGATTAAAGCCGTCCGCAATCACATTACCATCTTTCAACGTAGCTGGCGCATCTTCCTTAATTGCCGCTGAAATCGTCGCTGTCAATTCAGGTAAGGACGTAATTTGCCCTTGAATAGTGGCCCAAACACTATCATCTGGATTGTCAGCAGCAATCTGGTTAACCGTATCAATAATACCTGGGACTCTACTTAAAGATTGGTTTAACTGTAATAATTCTTTCGGATTCACATTACCCATAGCCACTTTTGCTACAAGTCGCTCTAGATCATAAACTCCGTGAAGTAACTCTTTGATTTCTAATCGTTGAAAATAATGTTCAATTAAGTCTTCTACCTGAGACTGGCGGCGTTCAATAGCAGCTAGCGAAATAAGTGGTCGATCAAGCCAATTTTTAAGTAAACGAAAACCCATAGCAGTTTCTGTTTTATTCAAGAAAGCTAATAGCGACCCTTGACGTTTCTTTGTTCTAACCGATTCCGTAAGTTCTAAATTACTTTTCGCATAGTAGTCCATATGCAAGTAATGGGCCACCTCATAATGACTGGCTGCTTGCCAATGGTCAATAGCTTGATGTGACATTGAATTAACATAGGTTAAAAGCAGCAGTAGGCCATTTAATTCATGGTCATCTGAGATATTTTTCAAAATCTGCTGATATTTATCTTTAGTTATAGTAGCAGCATCTGCTGTTAACTCATATGGAGATAAGGTAAAGGTTTGTAGGTGCTGCAATTCTGTCACTTGATCAGTTGGTACAGCTGATGAAATCACTAATTCTTTTGACTGCAATTGAGCAAATTCAGTTAAAACAGCAGTAAAGTCATCTAAGCTGGTGACTTTTAACTCCCCTGTACCGACATCTGAAAAGCCTAGAATATATCGACCATTCACATAATCAAGAACGGATAAATAATTATTCTCAACCATGCCGATACTATCATTCATATAGGTACCGGGTGTTAAGACTTTAACCACACCACGTTTTACCATACCCTTAGTGAGTTTTGGATCCTCTAACTGTTCAGCAATCGCTACTTTATAGCCTTGGCTTACTAGAGTTTTAATATACTCACTAGCTGAGTGGTACGGAATGCCACACATCGGAATAGGGTCTTCTGCATTTTTATTACGAGAAGTTAAGGTAATTTCTAAAATTTGTGCTGCTTTTAAAGCATCATCATTAAACATTTCATAAAAGTCACCCAAACGGAAAAATAGGAAGGCATCCGGATGTTGGGCTTTCATTTCATTGTATTGTGCCATCATGGGCGTTTGTTTGGTTTTTTGAGGCATATTGCTTTCACTCGCTTTTTCTTTTTACGTTAAGTTGCAATCTTTTTGCACCCTTTTCGCTTTTAAATAATCTCTGTCATTTTACCACAAATCCTTACTTTTGTACGATTACGGCTATAGTATATACAACCCGTACAATGATCAAGTTCACTTCCATCAAAAAATATGATGCTTTTCTTTTTAATTTATTTTAGGCTACCCTTACTTTTATGTTTACCTTCGCCTTTTTTGGGCGTATACTTTATTTGCATAAAGAGATTTTCAAAGGGGACATCACAAATGACACAAAAGTCTAATATAGAAAATAAAAGAAAAAATAGCGAACTTTCATTGAGTGAGATTAACGGAACTGTTGAAGTACCAACAGGCAAGGGGTTCTGGCGTACACTTTTAGCCTATTCTGGTCCCGGAGCTTTAGTAGCAGTCGGCTATATGGACCCCGGTAACTGGTCGACTTCTATCACTGGTGGACAAAATTTTCAATACCTCTTAATTTCAGTGATTTTGATATCGTCCTTAGTGGCAATGTTGCTCCAATATATGGCAGCTAAATTAGGTATAGTGACCCAAGAAGACTTAGCCCAAGCAATACGATTGCGAACTGGTAAGAAATTGGCCTTTATTTTATGGATCATTACCGAATTGGCTATTATGGCGACGGATATTGCCGAAGTAATTGGTGCTGCCATCGCCCTATATTTGCTCTTCAATATCCCCCTAATGATTGCTGTTTTAATTACGGTATTTGACGTCTTGTTACTATTACTATTGGCCCATATTGGCTTTAGAAAGATAGAAGCCATAGTTGTCTGTTTAATTTTTGTCATTCTATTCGTCTTTGTCTACCAAGTTGCGCTATCAAATCCAAGTTGGGCTGCTATTCTAAGTGGTTTTATACCTACTAATGATGTATTAGCAACCAGTCCCAGTATAAATGGTATGACACCTTTAGCTGGTTCATTAGGTATTATTGGCGCTACCGTTATGCCTCACAACTTATATCTACACTCAGCCATTTCACAAAGTCGGAAAATTGATTATAATAATCAAGATAAAATAGCTGCTGCCGTTCGTTTCACTATGTGGGATTCTAACATCCAGCTAGGTCTAGCATTTATCGTCAATGCCTTATTACTGGTTATGGGCGCTGCTGTTTTTAAAACGGGTGTCGTAGAAGACCCTTCATTCTTTGGTTTATACGAAGCATTATCCAACCCACAATTCATGGCTAATAGCGTCCTAGCTGACCTTGCTAGTAAGGGCGTACTCGCTACCCTATTTGCTGTCGCCTTACTGGCTTCGGGTCAAAATTCAACCATTACAGGAACTTTAACAGGGCAAGTAATCATGGAAGGCTTTATTGAAATGAAATTACCCCTTTGGGCAAGACGGTTAATCACCCGATTGATTGCGATTATCCCTGTTGTTGTAAGTGTAATGTATACTAGTCAAAAAGGAACCGTGGAAGAACATATTGCGCTAAATAATTTAATGAATAACTCCCAAGTTTTCTTAGCCCTCGCACTTCCTTTCTCTATCATCCCCTTATTGATGATTACTGATTCTGAAGCGGAAATGGGCAAGCGTTTCAAAAATACCGCTGTTGTTAGAATTTTAGGGTGGATCTCAGTAATCGGTTTGACCATCTTAAATATGCTTGGTTTACCTGGTGAAATCCTAGCTTTCTTTGGTGAGCATCCGAGCACGCAACAGATCACTTTTGCTTACATATTGCTAGGCTTAACTATTATTTTAATTCTTGCACTACTTATTTGGACTATTACTTCCTTATACAAAGGGAATCAAACAGTCAAAAAACAAATTAACTAATCAAAAATCGCGTCCCTATATTTAGATTGAGGGACGCGATTTTTTTATAATTTAGTATATTTATGATTATTGTTGCGACTTTTTTCAATAGGATATTTCTCATTATTTTTGATTAACTTACGTTCAATGATTTCATCAATATCTAAACCTAAATTGTCTGCTAACATATAAGCATAAATCAGCACATCCGCTATCTCATCCTTCAAAGCATCTATGTTCTGTACACCCTCAGTAGCTGTTTTCCATTGAAAAATTTCCAGTAATTCAGCAGCTTCTAAACTTATTGAAAGTGCCAAATCCTTCTCATTATGAAATTGGCGCCAATTCCGCTCATCTCGAAATTGATTAATTTTTTCCATACTAGACGTCATATTTTCCTGCCTCCTCTTTAATTTCGTATAACTTACGTTTTAAGTTGTCATTTACCGCATAAAGTGCGAGACCGTAAATGCCCCGTTTCATCAAGACATTAATAGAATTTAGAATGATTTGCTCCTTGGCCATCATTGCTTCCTGATAGGTTGAAAAACGATTCGCCCCACTATAACCACCCGTATCTTGATACTTACTTGGATCAATTACTAATTTTTCTGCTTCAAAATCATAATCTACTGACGGTCCAAGTACGATACCTACGTAGTTTAAATCAAAGCCTTGGACAGTGTAAATTGATCCTACCTCATTAATCGTTTCTGGTCGTTCTGACCAAGTTACCTTACTATTAGTGGTATTCCAAGGCAAATTAACTCCTGCTTGGTCAACAAGATAGACATCACCATTTTTCTTATGGGCATAATCGAATGTCGACACGATTCGCGATAAACCTTTTTCAGCATTTTTTTGATAGATATAGTCTTTAAAAGCTTCAGAATCTTCAAAAATCTTAAATTCAAAACGCTCATCAGAAGGTGGCAAAGGTGATACCTTTTTCTCAACAAAATTATCAACCCAATTCAACACTTCTGGTGAAGCATTCATTCGGAACTGATCAGTCAGTTGAAATTCGTCAACATCATACTGACCGAGGATTGTTTTTAAATCATTCCTAGACCACTTACTTTTTACCTTTAAGTACTGCTTTTCATCAAAAATAAGTACTGCTACTTTCGCTTTCTCCATAATAGCATCCAGTTGGTTATCACCATAAAAATTATTATAGGCATCTGGTTGTGTCAGTAGCAAATGCCCTTCATCAATCAATACTATATCCGCTTCATCAATTGATTGACTATTGATAAAAGGTGTTGGTTTACTGAAGTCTTTTTTCTTCAAATAAGGTAGTGATTCTGAAATTTGTCGATAAGTTTTCAACATCTCCGTGTGGTTAACTAGTAAATAATTCCTTGTACCCGCTAATGCAGAATGATTTTGCCTTGCCTCTTCTTGTAGTGTATTAAATAAAGAGGATAAAATTACACTTTTACCAGTTCCAGCTTCTCCATGAATCACATAAACTTTCTTCTGCACATTTTCTTGATTTTTGATGTCTTGAATTACTTTCTTACAATAGTGAAGAATATTTTCTTTTAAAGCTCGTTGCGGTTCGGATAAGGTTTTAAATGGTGATAATTTATAAATATCACGATTTTTTAAATTATCCGTGGTTTCTTTAGCCAGGCCCTCACGACGTAATGACTCCCATAGGTCTTCAAATAATTCATCATCATATAAGGTTTTTTGATAATAATTATGCATGGATAGATTAGCAGTTTGACTAACATTTTGTAGTGAGAATTGATTATCCGCAATAAAATAATTGATCAAGTTTGTTTCAATATTAAAGGTTGCTGATTGATTAAAAGCTTGGTGACCAATAAACAAGGCATCGGTAAGGTCTTTTCGCTGACTATTTTTTAAATGATCTCGCATCCGGTTGTGAACATGAACAGTTTGACCAATATAGGCTTTTGGTCGCACTTTACTAGTCTTATTTTGATGCAAGATATAGACAATTGGGTAATCTTCTATATATAAGGTATGCATCTCCCGAATATCATCATATTGAAACTTTTTCCGCTCGAAAATAATTGGTTTTTGATTTTCCTGGTTGTCCATCTATTTTCCCTCACTCTTGGTATTCTTACTCTTCATATTGCGACAAAGATATTTAAAATGCAAGATAAGACTAATGACCGATAGAAAAAAGCTGACTATCGCTCACACACGCTTAGCAGTGAGTCAGTCAGCTTTTATTATGCTGTTTATGCAGGAATTAGACGTAAACTTTATCAACTACTGCCCTAATTTTTCACCATTAGATGCAATTACATCTTTCATCCAATAATATGATTTCTTTGGTGTTCGGTCTAAGCTACCATTTCCTTTGTCATCCATATCCACATAGATAAAGCCATAACGTTTTTTCATTTCACCGGTAGATAGAGAAACTAAATCAATTGGTCCCCACATGGTATAGCCTAAGCAAGGGACTTTATCGATATTAATCGCATCAGCCATAGCACTTAAATGATCATTTAAATAGGCAATACGATAGTCATCTTCAACATAATCATTTTCGTCCGGTTCATCAATTGCCCCCATTCCATTTTCTACGATAAATAAAGGTTTTTGAATACGATCATAAATTGAATTCATACAATATCGTAGTCCTAATGGGTCTACAGGCCATCCCCAAGGTGTCGTTTCAAGATATGGATTAGGTGAGCCACCAACATTAAACCAATCATCACCTGCTTGAGTAGTGTTAGAACGATAATAAGAGAAGGAAATAAAATCTAATTGCCCACGGAATAGAATCTCCTTTTCCTCTTCAGTAATATCTAAATCTTCAAATCCATGACGCTGCCATAATTCTTCTGTATAACTTGGATAGTAGCCTCTACCCATAATATCTATAAAATACCAGTTTTCGCGTCTTTGTTGCATTTGGTGGAAAACGTCTTCAGGTTTACAAGTTGCAGCATAAAGTTCACTCATCGCATACATTGCGCCAAATTGGCTATTTGGCATTATTTTATGACCAATCTCTACAACCTTCGCCGAAGCAACAAACATATTATGTGCAGCTTGATAGCGATCTTGACCACTTGATTTACGTACACCTGTCGGGCCAAAACCACGTACAGCGTTGATTTCATTAAAGGTTAACCAATAGCGACACCGGTCTCCATATCTTTCAAATAAGGTGGTAGACAATTTCACATAAGCATCAATAACTTTTTTTGATGCCCAACCATTATAC
>JAEZWY010000139.1 GCA_023442905.1 Bacillota bacterium
CTTTACTTTAGCAGTTAATCGCCGATTTAAAAACCAACAAGGTGAGTACGAAGCGGACTTCATTATGTGTCAAATTTGGGGAGATAGTGCCGATACACTAGCTAGATACGTGCATAAGGGTCAAATGGTTGCTGTCGCTGGGCGAATCAACACACGTAATTACGAGAATCAGCAAGGCCAAAAGGTATATGTAACAGAGGTAATCGTTGAGAACTTTACCTTGATCGGTGGCAATAATCAAAAGCAAGAACAAACACCAGTACAGCAAGACAGTCCGTTTAGTAATTTTGGAACACAAGTAGACATTAGTGCAGATGATTTGCCATTCTAGGAGGTAGCAACATGGATATTATAAAATCAATTAGAGTATGGGTTAGAAATCGTAATATACACACAGCACATCCAAGAGACCAGTATTTAAAAGTTGTAGAAGAAGTAGGTGAATTAGCTGCAGCTTTAGCTAGAACAAACATGGAATTAATCAAAGATTCAATTGGGGATATAGTCGTAACATTGGTGTCACTATGCGAAACACTAGATATTGATTTTAACGAGTGCGTGCGTTCTGCATACAACGAAATCAAGGATAGAAAAGGTAAGTTGGTTGATGGTGTGTTTATTAAGGAGGTGGAGAATAATGATGAAATGTAAAGCACTTATTAATAACGAATGGGTTGAAGCTGAATTCTTTGGAATTTTTCAAAAAGCGTGGACTATTGGAGAAAGTTCATTGCGTGGTGGGCATAACGCAGGTCAAATTGCATTTCCAGTTGCAGTCGTGAAATACGACGGTAGGTTTTATGATTTGGTGTTAGAACGTGTGAAAGTGGTGGGGTAGATGAGAAAAAGATTAATCGAAACCAGAGAAATGAACAATATGTCATTGTCTTGTGTTGGAGAGATGCTAATCGAAGATAATACAGTTGTATGGGTTAACTTTTCAGGAAAATCTAGAATTTACGGTGACGAGTGGGTTTATTTCTATCAAAACGCTTATGAAGGTAAGCATGTTAGCGACGCAGACATTGAGAGATTATTGTCATATCATGGGAGAAATAATGTTTCTAGTATAATCAAAGAGGTGGAGTAATGTTTTGGATAATCATCATTGCAGTAGCAGTTATCATATCGTTTATCACTTTACCTACAAACAAAAGTTCATATCCATTATTGGACGATAAGCCAAAGAAACACAAACATTAAGGCGGTGGTTATCATTAAATTTAAATGGTTGAAAGAATATAAGCAACTGGAGCATGAGATAGCATTACTTGAATGGAAGCTGTCAAAGTCTAAGCTTGAGTTAACTCGCTGGGTTGAAGGTGACTTGATGGATGTTAAATTAACGAATGAGTCATTAGCGAGCAAGTTGGAAGGTGTTATTGCTAAGCTTGAAGAAGAGTTGAGCATCAGGAAGAAGCAAATGGATGAGTTGATGCAGATAATCAATCGTCTTGATGAATTGGACCAGAAGATAGTTAAACTGAAATACGTTGAAGGCATGACTTTAGAAGCAGTAGCCAGAAGTCTTGGATATTCTGAAAGTCATATTAAGCATAGACATGCAATCGTTAGACAGTCACTAAAGTTCATTCAGTATTATCAAGACGACATCACAGAGTATAGAGCAGATACACCTTAGCTGTGTGGAAAAGGTGCAATTTAAGATAGTACCTTAATAGTATCGAAAGCTTGATATGTATGTGATACATTATTAGTGTACCAATTCAGGTACGCGTGAGATTCATATAATTTACTTCCTTCCTAAAATACTAGTCCATATGCGAATGGAGGCATCTGACTAGGCGCACATAATGTGTGGTATATACCTATTTTCCACCTAGTTTTTACTGGGTGGTTTTATTTTGAAAACTGTGCATAAGATATACTCACTCCCAAGCTCTGTCTTGTGTGCAGTTTTGAGGATGAAAGGGATGATGAAATATCAATACTGAATTCTTAAATAAGTTACTATCGTGGATTCGTGATGACAAATTAGTTAAGTTCTATCAATCAAAACCATGGCGTGACTTACGTGCTAGAAGATTAAAGCATGACAATTACGAGTGTCAACTTTGCAAGGCCGAAGGTAAAGCAACACTAGCACAGATGGTGCATCACATCGTACACGTTAAAGATAATCCATTGTTGGCACTAGACTTTAATAACTTACTAAGTCTATGTAATACATGTCACAACAAGGAACATCCAGAGAAACTGATTGAACATATTAAAAATAAAAAATTTACAAACGAAGAACGCTGGTGATGCCCCCGGGTCGATTTCAAATGCCTTTTTTTGGGGGTGTGGCGAAACGAGAAGGGGGTACTTGGTGTTTAAAAATGGAAAAAACTTATCACGCGCGAGAAAGGAGTTGATAAAATGGCGACAAGCAAACGAACGAAGATTAAGAATGCATTGATTGCAGAGTTGAAACGCAAGAAGATATACACAGAACCGTTCATTGATATGATTGATCAGTATATGAACTTGTGGGATGCTTCTGTCATGCTTGATGATGACATCAAAGCTAGAGGTGTTCAGTATGTTGACGACCGTGGAACGATTAAGAAGAATGATTCTGTTGCTCAACTCGTTAACGTGATTAAGCAAATGAATTTAGTTTTAGATAAATTGGGGCTACAGGCTAAACCTGAAGTTGAGGAGGCAGGAGCTGATGTATAGTGATAATTGCCGCCACATCGATGATTGGATAGACATTGTCAAAAACGGCAAGCAGAAGACAAATAAAGAAATGAAGTTAATGGTGCAGTTAGTTAAACTCGCTCTATACGACAAGGACACTTATGTTGATGTTCCAAAGATTAACGATTGTATTGAATTTATCGAAAAGTACCGGCCGTACAAATTAGCACCAATCCAACGTTTTCTACACGCTTGCTATGCCGGTTTATTTTACAATAATGGCGATATTGTATTTGATGAAATACTACTGATTTGTGCGCGTGGATTTGGGAAGAATTCATTTGCAAGTGACGCTTCACTTTATCTGTTGAGTAATCGTCATGGTATTCAGAATTACAATATTGACATCGTGGCCAACAATGAAGATCAGGCAAAGACGACCTTTAAAGATGTGTACGAAACAACTGGCGATAATCCACAACTAAAAAAAGCTTTTAAACGAAACTTATCAGAAATCACATTTATTAATACGAACTCAACGATTAAATATCATACATCCAATGCTAAAACGAAAGACGGTTTAAGACCGGGACTAATTATATTCGATGAATTGCATGAGTATGAAGATTACTCGCAAATAAAAGTATTTACATCCGCTCGTGGTAAAGTTAAACACGGACGGATATTTTATTTGACTACCGACGGCAATTTGCGCGGTGCGGTTATGGATGAATTTAAAGAAACTGCTAGAGATACGCTATCTAATTTAGATTGGCGAAGCGGTCTGCTCCCAGTTTATGCTGCAATTGATAAATTTGAAGAATGGGAAGATGAAACGTGTTGGGTTAAAGCCAATCCAATGTTGCCACACTTACCTGAACTACAAAAGATCTATCGAAAAGATTATGAGAAAGCACTCAAAATCAAGGATATGAAAATTGAGTTTCTGACTAAACGATTGAACCATCCGTTGGAAGATACGACCTATTCAGTTGCAAGTTGGGAAGACATTAGCGCAACTAATCAAGCAATGCCTGATTTAACAGGTGCCGTGTGTGTGGGAGGTTTAGACTATGCTGATGTGCGAGATTTTATTGGTGTCGGCTTGTTATTCAAGAAAGATAATAAACGATACTGGCTACATCATACATTCATTGTTGAAGAAGCCTTAAGAATTCAAAGTTTTAAAATGGACTTTACAATTCCACAGCAAGAGGGGTATGTGACTATCGTTCCTGGAAATGTGATGGACCCTCAATTGGTATCGAATTGGTTTAGTGAGATGAATCAGAAGTACAAGATTAAAGGTATCGCAATGGACCGATTCAGAAAGAATGCGGTTAAAGAAGTATTTGATAAAGACGGACTACCTATTGTGGAAGTGGCGAGTGGTTATATCACGCACAACAAATTAGCACCATTGGTGGATATGATGTTCGCTAATCATAATATTGTGTATGGTCCTGATAGAATGATGCGGTGGTATACCAATAATGTATATGTAGACGTGGATAATAAGGGGAATAAATCCTATAAGAAGATTGACCCCGAAAAACGCAAGACTGATGGTTTTATGGCTTTAATCCACGCATTAAGTTTAGACGAACAATTGGATGTTCGACACGTCAAAGTGAGAAGAGGTCTTAAAACTTACTCGTTCTAATGAAAGGAGGTGAAACATGGGAATATTCGATTTATTTAATTGGACTGGCTCACACTCCAATCCACAAGTTAGGACGAGTTTAACTCGAAGTCAATTAGAAACATTGTTTCAAGAAACGAAAGCCGAAATGCAAGTACGGAACTATGCCATCCAAATTGCGATTAATAAACTCGCAAGCGCCTTGTCGCTTTGTAAGTTCGAAACTTATAAGGAAGGCGAAGTGAACCGTGATGTTTATTGGTGGAAGTTTAACTACGAACCAAACCCAAATACTAATATGCACGACTTCCTATATCAAATTGTGTATCAAATGATATGGAATGATGACGGTGCTTTGGTATTGCAAAGCAAAGAAGGTGACTTCGTGGTGGCTAAAAGTTTTGACGTCATAGAATCTAGCTACTACCCAAACTATTATCAAAACATTGAATTGTACGGTGGCTACACACAATCGTATGCTAAGGAATCGGATGTATTAAGATTCCAACTGCCTAATAAGGAAGTACGGAAATTAATTGACGATTTATTTTCCACGTACGGTAAGTTCATTGCTATTTCCACTCAATCCTATATACGCGATAGGTCAATGAAGTTAATCCTTAAATTAGGAACACAATTTGACCAATCGATTCAACTTGACGAAGAAACTGGCGAAGAATTCAATCCGGTTGACGAATTAATGACACACCGATTTAAGAACTTATTTGATGATGGCAATACCATTACGCCGTTAGAAGAAGGATTAGAGTTTGACACACTTGCGACGACTGCAACGCCTCAAAATCGGACAAATTCAAAGGAAATTAGCGAGTTAGTAGACAAAGTGATAGATTTGACTGCCGACGCATTTGGAATCCCTAGGGGGCTTTTAAAAGGGGATGTGGCAGACGTTGAAGCAATGACAGATAACTTTATTACGTTTGCGGTTCGTCCACTAGCTAAAGAAATTGAAACTGAATTAAACCGTAAAATCTATGGTCGTAAGGATGTTTTAGAAGGCACTAAGATTAAGGTGATTACTGGTACTATTCAAACTTATAACATTGTATCGTTTGCAGCGGCTGCCGATAAATTAATTGCGGCAAGTATTGCGACACCTAACGAAATGCGGGAAGCATTGGAGTGGGAACGTTTAGACAATCTATTAATGGACGAAATTAAGGAAACTAAGAATTATCAGAAGTTAGGCACCGACAAAGATAAGGAGTAGTGATCCAAAATGTATCTTGACTAGGGAATAGACCTAAAATTACTAAATTTACAAGACGGCGAATAGCGGTCTTTTTATTTTGTCCTGAATAAGACAATAAACTGTTCCACCAAGCAAGAAAGGAGGAAACTGATGGAAAAAGTTAAATTTGAATTTAAAAATGAAGTTGTTGAAAATAAAACAATCATTACACTTTCGGGTGTAGTTAGAGAGCCTTATCCATGGGATGAAGAAGACGAAGCTATCAATGAAAAACTAATTCGAAATACCCTAGATGGAGTGAATGGAGATGTATTAATTCGACTTAACTCACCCGGTGGTGATGTGTTTGAAGGTATTTCAATTTGTAACTACCTAAAATCAATTGATAATAAGGTAACGATTGAAATAACAGGTGTGGCAGCAAGTGCTGCATCGATTATAGCGATGGGTGCAGATAAAGTTATCATGGATAAAGGCACAAGTATGATGATTCACGAAGCCTCAACAATCGCTTGGGGGAACAAGACTGAAATCCAAAAGACTTTAAATGCTTTAACAACGATTGACAAGTCGTTAATTGCTATTTATCAAGACAAGACTGGTTTAGATACTGACACATTAAATGGATTCTTGACCAATGAAACTTGGTTTACGGCAGAAGAAGCAGTAGAAAATGGGTTTGCTGATGAAGTTGGTAATGTAAAAGTAGAAGAATCTATTGAAGAAGAGGAAGTTGACAATTCTGTATCTTCCAAAAATGACGAAACTGACAAATACGAAGATGTTATTAAAGAGTTATCAGCTAAAGTAGACGCACTTATGAACAAAGAAGAACAAGTAGTAACAAAAGAAAAACCAAAAACAAATTTATTAAATCAATTCTTAGGAGGAATTTAACACATGATTAATGTAGAAAAAAATAAAACAATTGACTTTGAAGCATTAAAAGTTGAAGCGTTTAATGCAATGAAAGAAAACAACGAGGAAGCAACTAAAGTCGCTTTCAATAACTTATTTGATGCAATGGCAGAGCAAGCAAAACAAATCGCAGAAGATAAAACAACAGGATTACATGCTTCGATTAATGATAATCAAATCATGATTGAACGTGGCGCTCGTCGTCCTATCACATCAGCGGAAATGAAATTCTTTAATGAAGCAGTTGAAAAACAAAAAATCGAGGGATTAAACGAGCTATTCCCTAAAACCATTATCGAAACGATTATGGCTGACTTAACAAAAGAGCATCCGTTATTATCGGCGATTGATACGAAGTATACAGAAGCAGCAATCAAATATATCTATGCAGACCCAACTCAAGCAGTAGCATACTGGGATATTATTCCAGCGGATATCCGACAAGTTTTATTAGGTACGTTTAAGTCGTTAGACATCATGGTCGCAAAATTATCTGGCTACATCGCATTACCAAAAGGATACTTCCAATTAGGTCCAGCTTGGTTAGCGAACTATGTGACGACTTCATTACGTGAAGTTATCACGATGGAATTAGAAAATGCATCAGTCAATGGTGATGGAAAGAATAAACCAATAGGTTTAATCCGCAAATTATCTGGAGCTGTTGACGGTGTTTATCCTGAAAAAGAAAAAGTGGCTGTAACGGAATTAACACCAAAATCATTAGCTGGTGTACGCGGATTATTTGCTAAAGAAAAAACATTAAATGGCCAATTAAGCATCGTCATTAATCCAGAAACCTATGCATTAAAAGTAATGCCTAATCGTTTTCACCAAGATACAGTAACTGGTGCATGGCACGAAAACGCATTGCCATATAACTTACAAGTTGTTGAGTCACACGCTGTAGAAAAGGATGTGGCAATCATCGGTAACTTAAAGAACTACTTATTAGCAGTTGCTGGTGATTTAGAGTTGAAGAAATACGAAGAAACTTTAGCAATCGAAGACATGGACTTGTACATCGGCAAAATGTTTGCTAATGGTATCGCAAAGAATCCTAACGCTTTCGTGGTGTTAGACTTGTCTGGTATGACAGGCGCTACACCAGTACCTGCAGAAGGACCTGCTGACATTGCACCGCAAGATACTATCAGTCCGGCTGGTCAAGAGGAAGATACTCCCGAGGTTTAATCGGTATAAGGAGGGATAATAATGGCTTTTAAAGTCTTAAAACCATTTAAAGATACAACCGACAAGAAATATGAGTATGGGGCAGGTGATACCTTCCCCCGTACTGGTTTTACTAAAGTATCAGAAGAACGCAAACAATACTTAGTTGAATTAGGATTTATCGCAGATTCCAAAGAAGATTTTACTAAGTTAACAGTAGCAGAACTAAAAGAACGTTTAGACAATCAAGGCATTAAATATGATGCGAAAGCAAAAAAGGATGATTTAATCAACCTTTTAAAATAAAGGAGTGATTAAATGGAGCGAACATTACCTAAAGGGTTGCTTGAAGCGGTCAAGGTTGAGTTGAAAATCACTCATGATTACTTAGCGGTAGGCCTAGATGCATTGGTTTGGGAAGCGATAGACGTCATTGATGATATTTGCGGAGCAAGTGACTATTCTGTGGAAGGTTTACCGAGAAAATTAGTGAAAGCATATTGCCGATATGCGAGAAGTAATATTCCTGAATTGTTTGAAAAGAACTTCCAACACGATATTTTAAAACTCCAAATTAGAAACGGAGTGAAGAAACGTGGTTAAAGTGAACGAACTCCCAATTGATGGCATGTTAAGATTCGGAAAGTACGCTACTAAACGTGACGAAAACGGCAAGAAGGTAGGTTTCGAATTATTAGATCCACACGATTTATTCTTTAACTACTTGTCAATCCGCCAATCCGACACGACTTATTTTAATTCAATTGGTAAAACGGTCGATTTAAAGGTCAAAACATACTATGTGACGGGTGTAGAGCAACAATCAGTCAAAGTTTTAATTGAAGGGGAGTTGTACGACGTGACAATGATAGACCCTGATTTTAAACGTGAGTATATGTTTTGGTACTTAACGAAAGTAGGTGTTGGCAGTGGAATCTAACACACAAGCAGTGGTAGCTAAGTTAACAGAATTAACTGGCTATCCAGTATTCAAAACAGATATAACGAGGGATGAAGCGTTGGCTAATCCTTCGTTTTTTGTGTACGAAGATAAAGGCGACATCACGCAAGGTGGCAATGGCAATCAATTCTTAATGGAATTTATTATTTCTTTCATCACAACAGAAGATGCTTCTATCGATGAAATTGAATTGATTCTTGCACTAAGATACTTTGGACTGATATTCAACCGAACAGAAACTGAACATGGTCGTGTGGCTAATACCGAATCAGAAGCTAAAATGATTACATTCAACTTCCATGTGCCACTGATATATTGCTAGGGGTGATTGCATGATTAAATTCGAGCTGAATGACGAGCAAATGTCAAAGCTAGCTGAACACACGCAAAGTTTGTCTGGCCGTTCGGAAGAAGTTATCAATCGCACTTTAAAGCAAAGTGGTGCTAAAGAGATGATTCAAGCGATTGTCGGTTTTATTCCGTTATCAAAAGGAAAAGGGCCACATGCTAAGAATAGCAACCCAATTAAAGTAACAATGATTAACTTAGGTTTTGAATTAAAGCCAAAGCCTAAGTGTAAATATTTGGTGTTCCCGGATCAAGGGATTGGTCGGAGAAACCAAATTGCACAGAAAATGTTTGAAAAAGGTGCCGAACAATCGAATGACAAGATATTAAACTTATTGATTGAAGCACTAATAGAAGAAAATAACAAACTAGGAGGAAAATAATGGCTACAAAATTAGATTTTGCAAAATACAAATTAACAGCCGCATCCATTCAATGGTGGGATGAGGAAACTCAAAAACATACAACAGGCACAAAATTTGGTTGCTTAGGTTCACTGACAGCAGAACCTGACGTCAACACGATTACGATTGATTGCGAAGGTGAAGAAAATGATTCTGTTGATGTAGTACGTTTCTTAGACTTAACAATCTTAGCCCATACGAACATGGAAAATCGTCGTAAGATATTTGGATTAAATAGCGATGGATTGAAAGAAGGATACTTTGGGAATGACTACCGTAATCTTCAAGGAGAAGGCATTTTAACATGTGAGCTAGAAGATTTATACGGTCGTGAAACCCTTATGATTGCCTTTCCACGCGTTAAATTTACAGGTGGTTTCCGTTTTGAACACGAAAACGGACAAAATGAAATTGCTGAATTGGAATTCAGTGCTAAAGCATATCCTGTGGCATTTAACGGTATTAAACGTCATTACATTGAAGTAGCAAAATCAGTATTAGGTGAAGCGAATGTAACTGCTTGGCATACTGCATTCGTACCGACATTAGTTGAAGGTACACCATCAGTCTAGGAGGATGGAACATGAGAGAGTTAACGCTTAACGACGGTACTGTCGTTAAATTAGACACCAAATTGAATATTAAGAAACTGATGATGATTAATCGTGATTTTAACACGGATCAGTTCGCAACGTTAAGAGGCTCGATGAAAGCAGTTGACTTCAATATCATATCAGCGAGCCATGCGGTTTACATCGCGTATCGCCAAGCGAACATGACAGATTACCTATCTTTTGACGAATTCTTTGATAAGTATGACTTTGATACAGAAGAAGCTATGGAAATCTATGCAGAGTTACTTTTTTCGAACGTTAAAAAAAAGTATACTCCGAAGCGTTAAAGCGAGTCACCACTAAGGTTTCAACAACTGGAATCGCCCAACCGCGCTACGAGATAGCCTGTTGGGCTGATTTTTTTAGCCTTTATGTTGACGCTTACGGTTTAGACCCACAATTAGTATTAGAATTACCACTCGATGAAGTGGAGCATATCGCTTTAAACAAATCAGCATACGATTCATGGTTAACTGGAGAGAAACATAAAGCGGCTAAGAAAGCATCGAAGAAGAAAGGAGGTAAATAATGGCAAATAATCACGAAATTAAGATTGATTATAAGGTCGTCAATTCCCAATTTAACAAAGGCATCAAAGAGATTAACAGTGAAGTCAGTACGTTGAATAAAGAGTTCCGATTGCAACAAGAACAGATGAAGCTAACAGCTAGTGAATCTGAAAAACTTGAAGCGAAGTTGAATAAGTTAAACAAAGAACATGAGTTGGGTCAAAAGAAAACACGCGAGATTGAAACTGCATATAAGAATGTGGTTGAAATTATGGGCGAAAGTTCCAAAGAAGCTGAAACGTGGAAGAATAAATTACTTGATGCCAAAAAGAACGAAGAATACTTAAAGAACGCGATTCAACTTACGACTGAAGCATTGGATAAGTCAAACGAATCCATGTCAGAAGCAGCGCAAGAAAGTGAAGCTAATAGAGAAAAGTTAAAATCGTTAGAAGAACAACAAAAGAGTTTAGCATTAGAAAGTCAAAAGCTAACAAGCGAATTAAAACTAGAACAATCTGAAATGTCTGCTAATGCGACAGAAGCCGAAAAGCTAGAAAAAGCTAAAGACAGATTGACGAAACAATCTGAATTAGTTCAAAAACAAATTAAAAACTTAGAAGAACAATTAGCTGTGGCCAAAGATGAATACGGCGAGAATTCTGATGAAGTCTTAAAGTTAGAAGCATCTTTAAATGATTCTAAGAAAGCATTTAACGATTTAAATAATGAAATGGGCAACATTAGCGGCAATGCATCTACTGCTAGCGACGGTGTAGCGAGTGTTACGGGTGTATTGAATTACGAACTTGTCATGCAGTTTAGCGAGAAGATTGGCGAATTAAGCGATAAGCTAATCGAATTAGGTCAAGCATCTTTAGAAGCCTTTAGAGAAGTTGACGAAGGTATGGATATTATCACGACTAAAACTGGTGCGAGTGGTGACGCATTAGCGGGTATGCAAAAGATTGCCGGCAAAGTAGCGACCACTATTCCTACTGATTTTAAAACAGCTGGTGAAGCAGTTGGTGAAATCAATACGCAATTCGGTTTCCAAAACGAAGAGTTGCAACAAGCCACCGAATTAATGATTAAGTACGCAGAGATTAACGGTACTGATGTGACTAATGCATCCATTCAATCAAGAAAAGCAATTGAAGCGTATCGCTTAGAAAATAAAGATTTAGGTCGTGTGTTAGATGCTACCACGAAAGTGGCTCAAAACACCGGTCAATCTGTTGATGATTTGATGAAAAAAGCTGTTGACGGAGCGCCGCAAATTAAAGCGTTAGGCCTTGGATTTGAAGAAGGTGTCACGCTAATCGGTCAATTTGAACAAGCCGGGGTTGAATCCACACAAGCGCTATCGTATATGTCAAGAGCGACGATTAAATACGCCAAAGACGGTAAAACATTAGAACAAGGTTTAAAAGGTACGATTGAAGAAATTCAGAATGCAAGTTCCGAAACAGAAGCTATGAATATTGCAGCCGAAGTATTTGGTACTCGTGGGGCATCCAAAATGGTGGATGCCATTCAACGTGGAGCTTTTAGCTTTGACGATTTATCCGAAACAGCCAAAACTGCTAGTGGTACTGTATCAAATACGTTTGATGAAACCTTAGACCCTATTGATCGATTTGTAACAGCACAAAACTCATTAACTCAAGTGATGGCTGAATTTGGGGGTATGATAGCCGAACTATTGGCACCAGCTCTCGAATGGTTTACCGAAAAAATGAGTCATGTGTTGGAATGGATTCAAGAATTACCCGAACCAGCTAAGAATATCATTGTAATTACCGGTATGGTTATTGCAGCGATTGGCGCCCTATTGCCAGTCATTATGAGTGTAGTTGCTGCTATTCAATTTGGAATTATCCCCGTCGTGGTAGGTTTAATCTCAACCTCACTACCAATCGTCGGAATTATTTTAGGTATCGTAGCCGCAGTTGCAGCGATTATTTGGGCATTTAAAAACTGGGGTGCAATCACCGAGTGGTTAAAAGAAGCTTGGAGATTATTCTGTGAGAACGTGTCGGCATTTTGGAATGTACTGAAAGATAATTCCGTTCGAATCTTTACGGCAATAAAAGATAATGTCGTTGAGCAGTTTACCAATGCTAAGAATATCGCCATCGAAATTTGGGATAAAATAGCGTCAACTATCAAAGATAAGATTGAAGGAGCTAAAGATGCCGTCGGTAAAGCTATTGATGCTATTAAAGAATTCTTTAACTTTGAATGGAAGTGGCCGAAGATACCTTTGCCACGTTTTACCTTTAGTGGCTCTCCTAACCCGTTAGATTGGGGCGACAGTAGTAAACGTCCTAATATCGGTGTGGAATGGTACGCAAAAGGTGGTATCATGACCAGCCCAACAATATTTGGTTTTAATGGACGGAACATCATGGCCGGTGGAGAAGCAGGACCCGAAGCAATCTTACCGTTAAATAAAGAAGTCCTAGCCAATATCGGTGTCGGTATTAGTGCCACGATGAATAATGATGAGATTATCGCATTGTTATATCAAGCGAACGATAGGTTAGCTGATTTGGTAGATAAGAATACCACACTTGAATTAAACGGAAGAATATTAGCAGAAGAAATACGAGTGGATATTAATGAATTGAACGAATTATATAATTCACGTCACTTCAGAATACAAGGAGGGGAAGGCTATGCTTAGAGTTTATTTTGATGATTTTGAAATCAGTCGATACTGTGAGATTATTAGTGCTTTCCCGGTTGTGTCTGATATTGACGGACATATAGAAATGAAAATTGAAATTGCTATGGTCGATAACGTCATGAAGAACTTAGATATGTTAAATCGTATTCTACACACTAAAGAGCCTAAGAAACTAGTTATTAGCGATTATCCCGATCGTTATTTAATGTGTAAGCTAACAGGTGGTATTAAGCCGTCCAGTCGTTTCTTTATGGCACAAATGACCTTAACATTCGTATCAGAACACAACTACTGGAGTTCGTCACTTGGTGAGATTACCGTCAACGCTGATGTGAATGGAAAATTTGAAGTCAATAATCGTGGTACTGCTCCCGCAATTCCTAAATTCGAAATAGACTTTGAATCAGAATCAGGATTCTTAGGCATTGTAGCACCAAACGGTTTTATCGCTTTGGGCGATAAGGAGCAACAAGACCGCATTGAATTACCACAAATGCAAGTAGCACTGAACGAAGAAATGCACGAATCAGACATGAGTGACTGGACTAAATTAAGTAGTGATAGCCATTCGAAAGGCTTATGGGTACCAGACTACCAAAAGCTAAGTTTAACGACTGGAGCGCCTACATTTGACCAATGGGGAATTAGATTAACGAAATCTACTACTCCTAAATCAGGCTACTATTGGAATTGCTATGCCTATACTAAAGATTTAGCCACACTCCCTGAAGTGCATCAGTTAACTAACTTTAAATTACAATCAAGAGTTTCTATGGTTGACCAATCAGGTACTACGAAGAATACTGGCATGTATTTAATCGTGTTAATGGATAGTGATAACAAACCGATTGTTACGACGTCGATTTATAACGTGGATGCTAACACCAATACCGTAACAGTGACTGCTAAACGAAATAACTTTAGTGGTGGAGCGAACAATAGTTCTGAAATTATCCACACTGCTACATTTCCAAATGGTTTTAACGGAAGTATTCAGATGATACGTGAACATAGCGTATTTACATGGGTATTTGATAGCGGTCGTGACCAAACGGTTTATAAAACTGGTTCGCAAATCGAGAAATTTATCGTCGGTTCTACTGTATACATCAAGAACTCCGCAAGATTTGGATATGGTCATGATGGCTCTCAACACAGTATTCAAGGCTTTACAAGAGGTCGTGCTAATAAGGTCACTAATACCAGAACACACAAAGGCAAGAAACAATACCTTATTTCATATAGTGGTGTACCTATCTACTGGATGGACGAGGGAGATTTAACTGCTAATGCTAGTGGTGTTGGTTCAACTGTTAAACAATCAGTTCAACGCAATCAACAATCTAGTAAGTTTAGTGTTGAAGATGGCAAACTAGCCGCGTTGACACCAACTAAAGTATTGATTGTAGGTGGTACATGGGATGCCACCAATCCGTTCACTGGTGCTAACTTAACTTCATGTGTAGTTCACAGATTAAATTCAGGTTCAAAATTCAAAGAAGTGATGAATACATTTCAACCGGGCGATAAGCTAATCGTGGATAATAACACCGGCGAAATCTTATTAAACGGACTGACCTTCCAAGGCTTACACGATGTGGATTCTCGTTTCTTTGATATTGAATATGGACTGAATGACATACAGCTTAAAACAAGCGATTGGGCAACCATGCCAAAAGCTAAGATGACATTCATTGAAAGGTTTAGATAATATGAAAAGTATTGAAATTTTAGATAAAGACTTTCATCGATTGGCTTTTGTCGATAACAATACCGAGAATGGCCTGCATTTTACAGACGATAAATTGTCAACTTCTATCGAGGGTGGTATCTACAC
>JAEZWY010000146.1 GCA_023442905.1 Bacillota bacterium
GCAATGAAGAAATTTAAACTTAGCAATTTTGTATTATCAATTATTTTATCAATAGGTCTGGTATTTGCTATAGGGCAAACATCCGTAAAAGCAACTGAATCTGAGGATACTAGTGGTGAAACTTATATTATCGGTTTAGACGATACATTTGCGCCAATGGGTTTCCGTGATGGAGCAGGTGAATTGGTCGGTTTCGATATCGACTTAGCTAATGCAGTAGCTGACCTATATGGTTGGAATTTAGAATTTCAACCAATTGATTGGGCGATGAAAGAAACTGAGTTGAATTCAGGTAATATCGATATGATCTGGAATGGTTATGGGATCACACCAGAACGTGAAGAAATGGTCTTGTTCTCTGAACCATATATTGAGTCTGGACAAATGGTCATTAGTAAAAAAGGTTCAGGTATTGAAGAAATTTCTGATTTAGCAGGTAAAACAATTGCCACACAATCTGGGTCAACAGCCTTAACATTTATGCAAGAGTGGCCAGATGACTTATATAACCAATTAGCTGATGAACCAGTCTTATACCCTTCGTACAATGAAGTGTTTGCTGATTTGGATGCTGACCGTGTGGACGCGATCTATGCTGGTGATATTTATTCTCGCTATACCTTAAATCAAAAAGGGACTTTAGATGAATATGAGTACTTTGTAGATGAAACATCTGTTGAACCGATGGGTGTTGGTTTTAGAAAATCAGACACTGCATTAAAAGAGCAAGTAGATGCAGGTATTGAAGAATTAAGACAAAACGGGACTTATACTGAAATTGAAGCGAAATGGTTCGGTGAAGATTCAGAATCAACGGGCTCATCAAATATTGTCATGACGGTATTGCCTTCATTATTAAATGGATTAAAATTAACCCTACTTTTATTTGTCATTGTATTGATTCTATCAGTACCAATTGGCTTCTTAATTGGAATCTTACGCGTGTTTGGACCAAAATGGTTACAAGCAATTATTGAAGCTTATGTTTTCATCATGCGTGGTAGTCCACTAATGCTTCAATTGATGGTGATCTTCTTCGGTTTACCATATATTGGTATCGCCATGGATCGATTCCCAGCAGCTGTTCTAGCATATGTGATTAACTATGCAGCTTATTTTGCAGAAATCTTTAGAGGTGGTATTTCAGCAGTGCCGGACGGTCAATATGAAAGTATTTCTGTATTAGGTATTGGTAAAATTCGTGGTTTTAGAAGAATTATCTTACCGCAAGTAGTTAATATTGTATTACCTTCAATTGGTAACGAAGTGATTTCCCTAGTAAAAGATACGTCATTAGTTTATGTGATCGGACTTGGCGAGTTACTAAGAGCCGGAAATATTGCAGCGAATACCTATGCGTCTCTAGTACCATACTTAGTTGCTGGGGCGATTTACTTAATCGTGACAGCAGTTCTTACATTTGTCTTACGAAAATTTGAAAACCAATTGAAATGGTAAAAGGGAGGTCATCTTATGTCATTAAAAGTAGCAGGACTAAATAAATCTTATCAAGATAACCAAGTCATTAAGGATTATGACTTCGAAATCAATCCTGGTGAAGTTGTGATTTTACTAGGTCGTTCAGGGACGGGTAAAACGACATTCATGCGTATTATAAACAATCTTGAAGAAGCAGACCGTGGTACGATTGAAATTAACGGTAAGGTCTTATCAAAAGATAACGGCACTAAAGCTGTCTATAGTTCAAATAGTGAGCGTCGAGCTTATCAAAATGAACTCGGCATGGTTTTCCAAGATTATCAATTGTTCCCAAATTTAACCGTGATTCAAAATCTGATTGAAGCACCCTTAGCACAAGGACTTAAAAACAAAGAAGAATTGATTGAAGATGGTAAAAAACTATTAGCGGATGTTGGTTTATCTGATAAAGCAGATGTTTTCCCATCAACATTGTCTGGTGGTCAAAAGCAACGGGTGGCGATTGCTAGAGCTTTAATGCTAAATCCAAGTGTCTTGTGTTTTGATGAACCTACTTCAGCCTTGGATAGAGAATCTGCTAATCAAATCGGTGGCCTTATCACAGCCTTAGCTAAAGACCAAGGTAAAGCCATTCTGATTGTTACCCATGATACTGAGTTCGGGAAACAAATTGGAACTAGAATTGAGTCATCGACTGAATTCGCAAAATAATCTAAGCTAAATTCTAGATTTTATCAACTATTTAACTTAATCATGATGATTTTCTTGACGTGGTTAGGTTAATTTGGTAATATATATGATGTTGTAAAAAGTGTGAGCACCACACTGCAACCGCGCATGATATCGTATTTTAAGTGTCGAAAGACCACGTGTCGTGGCGAGTCTAAGTCTATATAAGGAGGTGCGTTAGATGTACGCAATTATTAAAACTGGTGGAAAACAAATTAAAGTTGAAGCTGGACAAGCTATCTACATTGAAAAATTAAATGCAGAAGCAGGAGACAAAGTTACTTTTGATCAAGTAGTTTTTGTTGGTGGTGACGATGTTAAAGTAGGAGCACCATTAGTTGAAGGTGCGACTGTTGAAGCAACTGTTGAAAAACAAGGTCGTCAAAAGAAAGTAACTACTTTCAAATACAAAGCTAAAAAAGATTCTCACCGTAAACAAGGTCATCGTCAACCATACACTAAAGTTGTTATCGACTCAATCAATGCTTAATTAAAAGTGTGATGTTATGATTCAAGCAATCTTTAAAACTGACGAGAAAGATCAATTTGTTAGCTTTGAAGTTTCTGGCCACGCCTTTGCTGGTGAATATGGGCAAGATGTTGTTTGTGCAGGAGTATCCGCAGTCGTTTTATCGACAGTGAATAACCTGACACGTATGGCAAGTATCGAGCCACTTATTGAAGCCGATGAAGAAAATGGCGGTTACTTGTATGTTGAGTTAATCAAGGATCTCTCTACAGAGCATGGTGAACTTGCTCAAATGTTATTAACAAGTTGCTATTTGGCCTTGTCTGAAGACGTTGAAGCCAATTACGGTGACTTTATACATGTATCCAAAACAACGAAATATTAGAGGAGGTTATCCCATGTTGAAATTTAATTTACAATTCTTCGCCCACAAAAAAGGGGGCGGGTCTACTGCCAATGGTCGTGACTCTCAATCAAAACGTTTAGGTGCTAAACGTGCTGATGGTCAAGAAGTTTCAGGTGGTTCAATTTTATACCGTCAACGCGGTACTAAAATTTACCCAGGTGTAAACGTAGGACGCGGTGGAGACGATACTTTATTTGCTAAAGTTGACGGAATCGTTCGCTTCGAACGTAAAGGCCGTGACCAAAAACAAGTATCAGTTTATCCAGTAGCTGCTGAATAATTTGATATTCAAAGAGCGCTTGAACTTAAGGTTCAGGCGTTTTTATTTTGCCCGAAAAAAATCCTATTATGAGTCTAGAAC
>JAEZWY010000083.1 GCA_023442905.1 Bacillota bacterium
ATAATTGCACAACTGTTGGTACCCCGCGGAATACAGAAATATATGTCGCTGATATACTTGAGATAATTTTGTTTTTGCTACGGCGACCAAAGGCTACTATTAAACCAATCACCACAGCGAAAAACATGGAGACAAACGCTAGAACAAGCGTTGTAGGTATGTAGCTAGCAACTTCTGGTAAGATTTCTAGCATGTATGGAAAATCCATATTCATTCACTTCCTTCTTGTAAATTCTTTTCATTCTTGTTGCCTATATCAGGCACTGTCCTGTTTTCCAAATATGGAGAATTATATAAGGTTTTTTTGTAAATAAACAGTGATGTGCTTTTTATTGCCTAATCGTTTTCGGGCGAATTCAACAAAACCCCACCGTTCATACATGGCAACTAAGCAGGGCAAACGGTCAGCAGTCCCTAGCGTACGGAATTATTTGTTCTTCAATTGGATACTCGCTTGAATAATCGTATAATCCTGAGCATAGGCATCGATCTGACCTTTTTCAAAATCTAACTCAGTTCCTTCACGATTTTCATAAGTGTGGATTTCAATATCTAAACTCTTATCTTCTATATATTGCGCCATGATATCCACCTTTTGTGACCCTGCAACACCACCAATTGTTTTCCCTTCCAAGTCTTCAATCGCTTGGATGTCAGAATCAGCTAGCACACCTAAGGCTGTAATTTATTTGCTCAAGGGTATTGCAATTCATAATTCCATCATCTTTTTGTTATAATTAAAGTAGTAGATAGAAGGAGGTTGCCAAGATGACCAGTCATTATTCTGAAGAATTTACCAGGGATAAACCCTATTCAGTAACAGTCGCTTTTATTAGCCACTTTAATGCCCTACACCAAACTATGAAGGGATTATTAGTCAATGATGATGCTACTTTCTTCCAGTGTGTAGAAGAATTAGCCAAAACGAACCAAGTAATCAAACGTAACCATCAATTTTTAGACCAGATTCGCCAGTTACGCAACTTGTTGACCCACCACAAGACAGAGGTTGAAGTAAACCTGGCTTATCCTTCTGAAGAAACCAATCAACAACTCTTTGAAATCAACAAATTACTGACAGAAATTCCGTCAACCAGAAAATTTATTAAACCAGTTTTTGCCATTAATATGGATGATAGTCTAGAAAAAGCCTTGACTGATTTACACCACCATCAAGTATCCCAATTACCCGTCTTTAATAAGGAACGTTTGGTATCCGTTATTTCTGCAGAATTGATCACTAAATTTATTGCGGATGAAATTACTAAAAATTCTTGGTTCTATATGGACTTCTCCAAATATCAAGTAAAGCAAATCATCAATCATAGCCAACATAAGAAAATTACCCGTAAACAAATCATTTCACCAGATACTCCAATTTTTGAATTAGATGATTTAATGGTCGACTTGATGCGCAACAACCGAAATGAAGTCTTATTGATTTCAGAAAAAGACGATGTCCGTAAACCTGAAGACATTATTGGAATTGTCACTCAACGGGATATTACGACGATTCTAAATTATCTATAAAACGAGGGTAGACAAAAAAGCTAGCGAAAATTGCCGCTAGCTTTTTGATGTGCGCCTTCTTCAACAAGGACTTATTCAGCTTGGTGATCAAATTGCGATTGGTATAGATTGAAGTACTTACCTTCTTTTTCTAATAAACTTTGATGGTTGCCTTGTTCTAAGACATGGCCGTTTTCCATATATAAGATTTGGTCGGCATTTTCAATCGTTGATAATCGGTGGGCTACGATAAAGGTTGTATGGTTGACCATCATTGCATCAAAAGTTTCTTGAATCGCCTTCTCCGTCATCGTATCAATTGAAGATGTGGCCTCATCCAATATCAACATATCTGGGTCAGTGAGCATAATTCGCGCAATACAAATTAATTGTTGTTGCCCTTTAGAAATGTTGGCCCCATTCTCACTTAATTTAAACTGATAATCTTGGTCCATCTGCATAATCATGTCATGGATCTGGGCTTTTTTAGCCACAGCAACCACTTCTTCCATGGTTGAGCCCGACTTACCGTATGCAATATTTTCGAAAATGGTTCCTTCAAAAATCCAAGAATCCTGTAAAACCATCCCAAAGTTTTGTCGTAGATAGCTACGATGCATATCTAAGGTGTTGACACCGTCAATATGAATCCCGCCGGCTACTGGGTCATAAAATCGCATCAGAAGGTTGATAAGGGTCGTTTTCCCAGCCCCAGTAGGACCTACAATGGCTACCGTATCCCCAGCCTTGACATGGACGTTTAAGTCTTCAATTAAAGGTCGTTGGCTATCATAATGGAAGGTTAAGTCTTTAAAATCAACTGCACCTTCAACCGCTACAAGTTCAGTTTGGTCACGTGAAGGGGTCTCTTCTTTAGCACCCATCAGCTCATGGACGCGAGCAGCCGCAGCTAAAGATGTTTGCATTTCATTGATAATAGAAGAAATATCATTAAATGGCTTGTTGTATTGGTTGGCGTAAGTTAAGAATGAAGAGAAAATCCCCACACTCAATTGGCCAGATAATACGGTAAAGGCACCAACCACGCCCACAACAGCATAAACAATGGAGTTTAAAATACGCGACGTTGGGTTAATTAAAGCCCCATAAAATTGTGACCACATACCTGACTCATGCACTTTCTGGTTAATACTTGTAAATTGTTCAATGGCGTCGTCCTCAAAGGTAAAGGCACGGACAATCATTTGCCCTTGAGCCATTTCATCCACGTATCCACCGAGTTCGCCACGTAAATTGACCTGTTCAGTAAAGCGGTGGTAGGTTCTACTGGCAATGATATAAGAAACAACCACAGAAATGGGTGTCAAAATAATGACAATCAGTCCGATTTTAACATCTAAGGATAACATCATCACGATAACCCCGACAATTAAAATCACGCCGGAAAATAAGTTATTGAAACTCTGTAATAAACCATTACCGACTAAATCGACATCATTAATGACACGAGAAACAAGGTCCCCTAAAGAATGTTTATCCACGTATGATAAAGGCAGTTTTTGAATCTTATTAAAAGCGTCTCTATGTAAGTCCGCAATAATATGGTAGGTTAATCGGTTAGACATCTGATTTTGTAAATACTGAGCTATAGCTGCAATTAGAGCGAACACACCCAGCAAGATAATGGCTTGCCACAGGGCTTCAAAATCCACTCGGTCCAAACCAACGATTTCATTCACTGCCTGTCCGATTTGAATGGGTATTAAAACTTGAAAAAGGACGGTAATTGTTGAAAATAGGAATAAGCTGATTGTAGTCCAACGGTAACGTTTAATGTAATCCATCAGCCATGAGAATGTTGTTTTATCCATCTGCTAATCCTCCTTTTCTTCTTGCATTTGCGAAGCAACAATCGCTTGATATATGTCACTGGTTGCTAATAAGTCATCGTGACTACCAACACCAGCACTGCGTCCATTATTCATAACTAAAATTTGATCAGCCTGTTGTACTGAAGATACTCGCTGTGAAATCATGATAATAGTAGTATTTAATTTGCTTAATGCTTGGCGTAATTTCGATTCAGTGGCGAAGTCTAAGGCACTTGACGAATCGTCTAGTATTAAAACTTGCGGTTGGCCAACCAAGGCCCGGGCAATCGTTAGCCTTTGCTTTTGTCCACCTGAAAAGTTTTTACCACCTTGTCGAACGAGCATGTCTAAGCCTTGGTCATTTTGAGCGACAAAGTCTTTGGCTTGTGCAATTTCTAAAGCTTTCCACAAGTCTTGGTCACTGATGTCCTTTTTGCCCATCAATAGATTATCTCTAAGGGTCCCTGTAAATAAAGAGGCTGATTGAGGGACCAGACCAATTTTTTGACGATAGTCATTCAGGTCTAAGTTTTGAATCAAGCTATCGTTAATGGTAATTTGCCCCTGGTTGACATCGTCATTACGTAATAACAAGTTAACTAAGGTCGATTTACCGGATGCCGTCCCCCCGATAATCCCAAAGAAGGAACCAGTTTTGATATCAGCTGTGATATTTTCAATGGTATTACGCTCTCCGTATCCAAAAGTTACAT
>JAEZWY010000154.1 GCA_023442905.1 Bacillota bacterium
CCGTGATATACCTCGTCAATTAAAGTTGCCGTTTCTTCTGTTTGGTATATTTCTACAATTTGTTTAAATGTTTCATTATCAGCTTCATCTGTTCTAGCAGCAATTACATTAATATATTGTTGAGCCGATTCAGAATTTGGCTCTAAGAATAAGGCATCCTCTTGAGGATAGTAACCTGCGTCCACTGCATAACCACCATTAATCACTGAGAAGTCAACATCGTTAACTGAACGGGCAGTTTGTGCTGCATCAACTTCTTGAATATCTAAATTATACGGATTCTCTGTAATATCATCAACAGTTGGTATAAATGATGCAGACGCTTCTTCATCAAGTGTGATAAAGCCAGCCTCTTGTAATAAGTTTAAAGCACGACCACCATTCGTTACATCATTAGGAATGGCCACTGATTGTCCTTCACCAATTTCTTCAATTGATTCATGTTTTTCAGAATAAATCCCTAGAGGCGTAATGATTGTATTACCGATTGGCGTGAAATCATTCCCAGAAGCTTCCTCATAGTTATTCATGAAGATGATTGTTTGAAATGAATTCAAATCAACTGAACCGTCTGCTAATGCGTCATTGGGTGTGTTATAGTCATTAAATTTAACTAACTCAATATCAATATCGTATTCTTCTTTAGCTCGTTCAGCGACGCTATCCCAAACTGTTGTATCATCACCTACAAGGCCAACTTTTACTGTGCTATCTGCCCCACTACCACATGCTGCCAACAGTAGTGAAGAACCTAAAGTAAACCCAATTAATTTAACCAATTTTTTCATCATTATTTCCCCTCTTCATTTTCCTAATTTTTCAACAAAAAAGTCCTTAGTCCAAATAGCTAAACTAGCTATCTCGACTAAGGACGCATTTCACGTGGTACCACCTTAATTCGGAAAGAACTTCTTTCCCTTATCCCCACATCATATTAAGAATATAAAATAGGGCTAGCGGATAACGGCGCCACACGAGTTCATCTTATGACGAATTGTCACTCGAATCACTTCAACCTCAAGGACCATCTTCAATGCTTATCAATAGTTTCTTTCACCAAACGAAACCTCTCTTAAATTGATGCCTATTTACTTATCCCGTCTTCGATAATATCTAACTAAATAATAGCTAAATCACTTTACCCTGTCAATGACAGAGAGATTCTGGATTTATATCAATTACAATCGGAAAAACCTATCATAATAATCTTATTTTTCTGAATCGATTCACTATAGAAATAAAAAGTTGGAAAAACCACTTTTTAGGTGGCTTCTCCAACTTTTTTTCATATACAAAATTTTTAGGTCAATTGTAATCTTTCTAAACTAATGGCTAAGTCTTCGACGGGCATTTGCCCTGGTGCTGAAGCCTTCCCTAAACTACCAAAAGTTGCGGCAGAACCAAATGCTTCACCAGCTAAACGACTCACCATTCCTAGACTCCCCATAGACATGGTAATCAACGGAACATCAGCTTGTTGATAGCGTTCTTGGGTGGCATCTAACAAAACAAGTACATCACTAGCATTTTTTGGCATCACAGCAATCTTACAGATATCTGCACCCTTTTCTTCCATTTGCGTTAACCGGCTAACAATCTCTTCTTTACTTGGTGTGGCATCAAAATCATGATTACACATGACAACTTGGATATTTTTATCATGACAAGCTGCCACCAGTTCAACTACTTGGTCTTTATCCATAAACAACTCAATATCTAACAAGTCTAATTGACCATTAGTAATGATGTCGTGGTAGATGTTAAAGTATTGGTCATCCGGAATATCTAACTCTCCGCCTTCTTTGAAAGAACGGAAGGTGACTAATAAGGGTTTTCCGGCTGTTTCTTTAACAACTTTAGATAATTCACTCACTGCACCATCGACTGTCACATCTTCATAATGGTCAATACGCCATTCTACTAAATCACATACTGATTCGCTGGCCTCTTTTGCAACCGCTAGAATTTCTTCTTTTGTTTGCCCAACAATAGGAACGATCATTTTCGGTCTACCAGCACCAATTGTTAATTGGTCAATTTTTACTAATCGCACTCATTACACCTCTTTCACATCTGATATAACTGACTTAGTATCCACTACCTTGTAATATCTAATAAAGACGATGATTGCCAAGATAAAACCAATTCCAGCAATTATTGTATCTAGTAACATGATACCTTGCATATTACGGTTGGCGATCCATGTGGCAATATTTGGAATTACAAATGAAGCAATTGAACCAAATGTATAGAAGATACTTGTAATCGTTCCTTTTCCAGCTGGGAACATTTCCCCCATAACGGTTAAACCTAACTGCATTACACCACCAGCTGCGAAGAAGCCAACTAAGGCTGAACCAATTTGCATCACCATTGGCGTTGGCCATAACCACATCATCAAAATAGATAAGAATGAGAAGAAAGTATACACAACCACTAAATTGATTGAACGAATCTTAGTTGCAATAATAGCTGTAAAGGCTACACATAATAATGAACCCATTGAATAGTACGAAATCAAGCTGTTAGCTGATCCTTCTGCCATGCCTGCTACTTGAGCACCATAGGTATTCACAAATTGTGAGATGATATAGAAGGTAGATTGTGAAATAAAGCCATATAAAACAAAAGCTACACCTTCAATCGCAAATTTGGGTTTTTCCTTAAAGGTAACTGCTTGAATAACAGCTTCCGGATCTTCTTTCTCTTGCGCTTGGTCTGGGAATGGTAATCGCCATAAGTAGACCATATTAATGACTAGTAAAATCGCTGCAATAAGGAAAGCCCAACCAAACCATAAATTTTGACCTGAAATAAAGCCGATAATTAATGGCAAAATAAACTGTCCAATTTGAACAAAAGCTTTAATCAATACATTCGCTGTACCAGCATTTTTAGGATAAGATTCCATTAAAGCTGGATATGTTCCTGAATCAAGGAATGAATTTGAAATCCCTGCTATAACAGCTAGGATACTAGCGATAACAACTGAATTGGTATACACTAGTCCGACAAAATAAATAATGTAGGTAATCATTCCAAGATAGATAAACGGCTTACGTCCGAATTTATCTGATAAAGGACCTGAGAATACAATCGCAATTAATCGTCCAATCCCTAACATGGAAATAACTACCCCAATCCCAGTAAGATTAGTATTCCATTGGTCCATTAGCGCGTTCTGATTTTGGGAGATAATGATTACCCCAATCCCATGAACAATGTAATTGATATACATCCCAATAACTGTTGGTAGATATTGATTCTTCATTAAGATGCCTCCCCAAACATTAAATCTTTGATATATTCTACCGGCATCTCTTCACCAGTAAATAACTTAAAGGCTTCTGCACCTTGATAAATCATCATACCTAAACCATTGATTGTTTTCTTAGCCCCATTCGCTTTTGCAAATTTTAATAACTCTGTTTCTGCTGGACTATAAACAACATCAAAAACGACTAATTCATCATGGATGACTGCTGGATTTTCAATCAATTTCACATCTTCATATGGCTTCATACCAATACCTGTTGCATCAATATAAATCGTACTTTCTAGGATAGACTGTTCAAATGCTTCCGTATCAATTAAATCATCTAAAGTAGCGCTACATGATGTATGATCATTAATCTTTTTAACTGTCTCTTCAGCAGTCGCATAATGTTCATCTTTAATATTAAAAATGCGGATCTCTTTAGCACCATCTAAAGCTGCTTGAATGGCAATAGCTGTTCCAGCACCACCCGCACCTGTTAAGGTAATTACTCGATCTTTGATATCGACACCTTCTTCTTGTAGGGCGCGAACAGCACCTGTACCGTCTGTCACATGCCCAACTAAATGACCTTTGCCATCTTTATTCACAACAGTATTCACCGCCCCAACCAACTCAGCTGCAGGAGATAATTCATCTAATAATGGAATCACAGCTTGCTTATTAGGCATAGATACATTCGAACCTCTGATGCCCATGGCACGTATACCTTGAACTGCATCAGCAAGTTCCTCATTCCCAACTTCAAAAGCCAGGTAAGCATAATCTAGCCCTAACTTTGCAAATGCTTCATTATGCATCGTTGGTGATTTACTATGTCTTATCGGTGTTGCCAACAAACTAATTAATAAAGTATGACCATCTAAACGTTCTGACATATAAAAGACTCCTTTTGTACTTAATTCACAATTTTTTGATATTTTTATAATATAAAACCGATAACATTAAATCTTATCGAAGGATTCAACAGTTTTATTCATCAATTCTTTGTGATTTCATTCACTATGTGCAGTATACTGTCTTTATAATCATAAATCTAATACATCTTTCTTATTTTATTGATCAATATTTTTTATTGAACTGAAAAGGAGTTATACATATGAACTTACAACAACTAGAATACTTCGTTGCTTTAACTAAAAATGAACATATGACCAAAACCGCTAAACAATTAAATACCTCACAGCCTAATCTTAGTTACGCTATGAACGAACTGGAAAAAGAACTCGGCGTTCCTCTAATAAAAAAAGTGGGACGTAATATTAAATTGACTAAATACGGTAAAATGTTTTATCAATATGCTAACCAATCTTTAAATGAAATTAATAACGGTGTTACCGCAATAAACGAGGTCATTCATCCGCATTATGGTGAAATAAATTTAGGCTTTATTTATACTATGGGTGCCCAAGTAGTTCCTAAGTGCATTCAACAATTCCTTTCAACACCAGAAAATGCTGAAATTAATTTTAACCTTCACCAAGGAAATTCCAATATGATTATCAAGCAATTAAAATCTGAAACGATCGATATTGGCATTTGCTCTCTAGTTGAAGATTTAAAAGATATCTCATTTGACCCCTTCTTAGAACAGGAACTTGTACTTGTAGTGGCCAATGACCATCCCTTAGCAGTATTTGATGAAATTTCATTGAAAGACACAATGGCTTATCCTTATATATATTTCTCTGAAACAAGTGGTTTACGCCCACATATCGATAGCGTCTTTCACCATTTAAACTTACGACCTGAATGTGCTATGTATCTAGAAGAAGACCACTCACTGTTGGGCTTTATCAGTGCTGACTTTGGTATTGGTATTCTCCCTAATATCCCATCAATCTCTGCTTTTCCTGTTAAGAAAATCAAGATCTCTGACCATTTCCCAGCCCGTTCAATATATATCGCCACTAGAAAGGATGCCTTCCTAACACCATCGTCTCAACGTTTCAAGCAATTTTTATTAGCGGAAATTAGCAAATAAACCACGCAATAACCATCCAAAACAATATAAAAAGAACCAATAAGCGGCTTAAAATGTAGCAGCCTCCTATTGGTTCTTTTCTTATTCAAATATTAAAATACGATTGCACCGGTTAACCGATAAACGACCAACCAAATAATCATCAATACACCATAGTACTTAAAGTATAGTTTATGATACTCACCCATACTTTGTTCCGTTAACTTAGTTAAGACATGGATTGATGCAATCGTCGGTGACATAATTGCCCATGACTCACCAATTAAAGAGGCAACCGCAGTATTAATCGGCGCAATCCCAAAACTAGTGAAGGTCTTATTCAAGACACGGGTAATACCAAAGAAATAAGCATCCGTTGGTAACACAATTAAGAATAAACCAGTCATAATAGCATAAAATGGTAATACGCGTAGTGAAAAGGCATCTGGAATAATATTGGTAAAATCGTTGGCTAATGATTCTGCCATACCACTTTGGGTAAGCACACCTGAAAATACACCAGCTGCTAGTGAGCCAAGTGCTGGCATCACTGCATCTGCAGCGTTACGATTGATGACTTCCATCGTTTCTTCCGGTGTACCATAGTTTACAGTCAAGGCAATGGCTGTGCCTAGCAGGAAGAGTATTGACCCATGCGCAACGTCCGCAAATAAGAGTGCTAGTACAACAGTAGTTAAGGCTAAGTTAAACCACTGTTTATTATAGCGCTTATATTCCTTGTTTCTGCTGTATACTGATTCAAGCATTTTGTCCATCTGATGATTGGTCACAGTAATTTTACCGTCAGCATATAAAGTACAGACCCTTTTTCGCTCTTTAAGCCCTAAATGGACAGCTACACAAAAGATATAAATATAGCCTACAACCATGCCAGGTAACATTTGCATGAAAAGGTTATTCAAGGAAACTTCTGTTACAAGGGCAGCGGAAACTGCTGGTCCACCCCACGGTAATAGGTTAAAAATAATACTTGGTCCGATAATCATGAGTGAAAGGTAACCTAAGTTGATTTTCATCTGTTTATATAAGGCTAGAAATGTTGATAAACAGATAATAATCGTAGTTGTTGTATCCCCGCTCAAAGAGGTCACAGTAGAAGTTAGCAGCGTTGCTAACATAATCCGCAATGGGTCTCCTTGGGCAAACTTAATAAAGAATGCAATAGCAGGGTCGAATAAACCAGCATCTAGCATAGTATTAAAATAAAATACCGCAAACATAATCAGCATAGAAGCTGGGATTACACCAGATGATATTCGGCCTAGTTCACTGTCATAGCTAAAAAATATACCAGAATAAATCCAATCAAATAGATCTCGAAATGTAGACGGTGTGATTATGACAACTAATACACCAAATATCAAAGAGACGAGTGACAAAGCGTTAAAGATTGAAAGTTTATTTTTAAGAACAATAAATAAAAATATGACAATCATGGTTATTCCGATAATTGATAACATGATTCCTCCTAGTAAAGCTAATTATTTTTTTGTGAATGAAATCAAAAACAATTAGATACTAAAAATATCATAACAGATAGTGATGTTTTTCACAATTAAATTTTTAAAAAAGAGGACATGATTTTTTAATCACATCCTCTATAGAAAGTTCAATATACTCAAAAGCGCTAACGCCTTCTAAGTAGAAGACGACGCATTTTCACATCTTTCGATAATCTGGTCAAAAGTATCTATTATTCGACTGTAGCTGCTACTTGTTCTGATGCTAATTTACCTGAAGTCAAAGCCCAAGCATTGTTAGCCCCAGATGGTGAATCACTACCCATTACACCACCAACTGTTTCACCTGCAGCAAATAGCCCTTGGATAACCGCCCCATCTTTATTCAATACTTGTAATTGTTTATTCACAACTAAGCCACCTAAGGTAGTTGCAAATCTCGGTTTTTGTTCCACTAAATAATATGGTCCTTGCCCAAAGTCTACTTGTAGGTTTTCTTTTGGACGGTGGAAATCAGTATCCTCGCCAGCTTTAACGAAGCTATTATATCTTGTCACTGTTTCAGCCAAAGCATTTAATTCCATGCCTGCCTTAATTGCTAATTCATATAAATCATCAGCCTTAAATACATACGGCGTATGTTGACCATCATTAGCTACCCAGCGGTCAATATCACTAGCTGAAATACCACCC
>JAEZWY010000169.1 GCA_023442905.1 Bacillota bacterium
AATCAATCAACGAGGACTTATAAAACGGGTGATAAAATAACTAATCACACCAATGCACCAATGTATCCATTGATTACAGTGTTCGGTACATCGAATACGCAAACGAGTATCAAAATTGGGAATCAAACGGTATACATAGCCAAACTGATCGATAAGCTAACCATTGAAAACAAATATTTAGAACAAGATGTTCGTGACAGAAATAATGCTCAGGCGAATAATATTATGCGTGGGGACTTTTTCGAAATTCCTGCAGAGAGTACAAATACAATAACTTTAGGTAGCGGCATTGACCGGATAGAAATTTTAGAAAGGTGGGGTTGGCTATAATTTACTTATATGATAGTACCGCGACTGACTTTACCTATAACGGTCAGCCGCTAAATAAAGCTTACGAAGCTGTTGTTGATAATATGATCAATGACAGCTTTTTTGTTACCTTCAATCATCCTTTAGATGATAAGGGAATATATAAAAACATCGAAAAAGATAAAATTGTCAAAGTACATACGCCTGATGGTATGCAACCTTTTAGGATTATGGATCGTGTGAAATATATGGACCATGTTTCAATCGAAGCATGGCCATTGTTTTATGCAGATATGCGTAACAAATTGGTCAAACCACTAACTATTAGAGGATTAAGCGGTCAAGCAGCGATGAATATGTTTGTGAATAATCTACTGATTGATACACCATTTACGTTTGCATCAAATATTTCAGATATGCACGACTATCATACGCAAGATACCGAGGAGCGAGAGAATAATCCTAACCAGCTCTACAATGCATTAGACGTGTTTAAAGATATTGTGAAACGTTGGCAAGGGGAATTAGTCATTAACGGATATGACATTCGTGTAGTGAACAGATTAGGTAACAATACTGGTGCATTACTGTACGAAAAGAAAAATATCTCAGACTTCACTGATGAGGAATCTATCCAAGATATAACTACTCGCTTGTATGGGAAATCTGAATGGACAGAACGCCCTCAAGGTTCTGATGAAGAAGTTAAACACGAAATATCTGTAAAGGTTGAAAGTCCACTAATCAATGCTTATAGCGGTATCGTGTTTGAAAAGCAATACACTAACAATAATATTCGTACCGAAAAAGAAATGAAGGATTGGTTAAATCTAAAATTCACTACTGAGAATATCGATAAACCTTCTAGGAATATTAAAGTGGGTACCAATATCGTTGATAATACTGTTATCAACTTGGGGGATTCGTTAGTACTTAAATACGTCAACCACGACGTAGACATGGAAATACGTATGATTGGCTATACTTATGATGGGTATGCGAATCGATATATCACTATTCAATTAGGTGATGCTAAAGAGTCTTATGTGGGTAATGTTCAGAATACGGTTCGGGATTTAGAAACGAATGTTGGTAGTGTCGTTAAACAAACCGTTAATCAGATTTTAAACGCCAACGGCGAACGTATGATTTATTCGGTTAATGAACCTGTTGGTAACTTTAAAAATGGGGATGTCTGGTTTGATCAACAAGGTGGTATGTATTTCTGGGATGAAGCAAGAGGGATGTGGATAGACCATCCTTATAATCGCAACATGAATCTTATTGCTGATAAAATTGTGAATGAGATTGAACCAGAGATCAGTAAGATGACCGCCTCCATCGCAGAAGCTGACCAAAAAGGTCAACAAGCCTTAGAAAAAGTCGGCGTGAACACTAACTTGCTTGATGAGCACCAAAATATCATCGCAGGTCTTAATGGTCAGTTATCTGATGACTTAGTCACAGACCAGACAGTGATTAATCCTAAAACTTGGCTAACTAACTATGGTGAGCTAGTTGCGAACAACAGTTACGATACAACCGACTACTTCCCTGTAAGCGAAGGGGATTTATTATCTCTTGAATCAACTGTGTCGCATTATTATAAGTTAGCATTTTACGATAATGATAAAAATAATCTCGGCTATTATGACGGGAGCAAAGTCGTACTGACACCAAGTGGTACGGCTTATTTTGGCAACACAGGCACATTTAATGCCCCTGCTGATGGTTATGTGCGTCTAAGCTATTCAACAACTACTGGTGGCGCTGACACGGTTAAATTGAGCAATCAAAATAACTTGTATACCTTAATCAATAGTGGATACAACAATGCTTTATCTGCACTTAAAAATGTTAATAGAGCGATGCAAGAATTTGGCGAAAACCTTATTAGTTACGATGGTTTAAATCGTGGCTATTGGCTAAACGCTCAAGGTAAGCTAATGGAAAACGCTCCTTATAAAACTACTGACTACATACGTGTAGATAGTGGAGAGCGATACAAGCTAACTGGTGGTAATGCAGTTTACCAAGTTTACTTTTATGATGCTAACCGTGATGCGATTGCCTATTACGATGGTAAGGGAATTAAAACGGACGTAGGTACAGGGCTGAAATACTTTACAACTGCACCTAATATTGAGTTAATCATGCCAGCAAATGCAAGCTATGTGCGTATTGCAAGCAGTATTGCGGACTTTGGTCAAGTATCCTTTAGCAAATTATCTACTGTGATAGCAAATATGTTTAATGCAGTAGATGATATGGAAAAACGAGTAGAAAATGATTTAATCACTGTGCGAAATACAGCCAATGAAGCCTTTGACAAAGCTAATGTTAACGACGGTAAGCTAACAACAGTTGAACAAACGGTTGATGATTTGAAAGGTGAAATCAGTCAGAAAGTAACGAGTGCTGACGTAAGCACTGCTTTAAATACTTTTAACGAAACAGTTAAAACACAGACTGCTAGTCAAATAACCTCAAGTTTAACTGGATATGCTAAATCAACCGATTTAAATGACTTTGCAACAGAAACTTATGCAACTAACAAAGCTGTTGAAGAAGCTGGTAAAGTACAACGAGAACTAACCAGCTATGCGAAATCTGACGACTTAACTACTCTTGCTGAAAATATAAGAACCGAAACAGCGGAAAGTTTGAAGTCTGTATATACTAAGGCGGAAACCAATGGTTTGTTAGGCGATAAGGTTAGTCAAGCTACCTACGAGAGTGGTATTGATGGTGTTAATCGTAGTATATTGGCGCTTGAAAAAGAGTCAGAAACACATACGAATAGAATTAATAGCGTTACAGAAAATGTTGATGGCAACAGTCTGCTTATCGCAAATATCAAAAATAGCCCTGAAAGCAATATTATAGGCTATCAAGAAATGAAAGAGCGTAGTGATTTATACAGTCGGACTATTGGTAGTACTGATGAAGAAATTAATTCTAAGATTGCCAGAATGGTCATGACAGATAGTGTTTTTCAAACAGAGATTGCAACAGCTAAAAGTAGTGGTTTGAATCTAATTGACCGTGCGACAGAATCACAAGGATATATGAGTGGCGTGACAGGTAATGGCGTGTTAACTGGTGACTTAGCCGAGCGTAGTCGATATGTACGAATTAAAAATATCCAAGGTGGTCAAACTTATACACTTGCTAAACAATCTGATATGGCAAGTGATGCGAATCAATTCCGGCTATCATGGCGTGGTAGTGATGGGTATACAGTTGTTAGCTCATTATCGGTACAAGGCGATATAAGTACCGTCACAGCCCCCACTAATGCAAAAGAACTGGTCATCTCTTATCCACGAGATAGCGAAGTTAAGATGGAAATCGGTAGTACTTTCACAGGATTTGCATTAACACCAGACTTGGCTTCAAAAATCACTCAAACTGCTAATAGCTGGGCAGTGCAATTGAAAGATGGTAATGATCTAAAAGCAGAAATTAACGCTAGTACGGACGGTTTAAGATTTGCTGGTCACTTAATTTATTTAGACGGTGACACCCATATGCACAATGCTTTTGCCGAAAAAATAAAAGCAATCGAGATAAGTGCGGATAAGATTACCACTGGTACGCTAGACGGTTCACGGATACGGGCGAACTCGATCGATACTAACCGACTTACTGGTAATATCAGTGAGTTTATTCGGACGAATTGGAATGCGGCCGTTGGTGGTGGTGTCGATATTTCTGGGCTTGGAGTTCGTTCGATTGATAAGAGTGGCTCAAGGGTAACCATGGAAAATGGCGTTATTTCGGTTGGAAACCATGCTGGTGTTAACTTAGGTTTCTTTGGTGGCCACTTATTAAATCCCGATGCCACAGGTACTATGACCATGACAGCTTCACTTGGTACAGAGATGGCTTTCTTATCCGCCACAAGTGCAGACGGTAGAACATATCAACGTGCAATGTCTATCATGGCTGGTGCGAGTGAAATCGACATGTTTACTACTTTAGACATGGGTCAAAACTCAATCAGAAATGTTTCAAATGTCGGTTTTAACGGTGGGGAAATTAGAGCTAGACGTGTTGGCAATGCTGGTTATATGACTTATGACACTATCACAGGACACGCTTTTGCGGTCGCTGGAACAGACAGGATGAGTATTACATCAGTAGTACATATCTGGTCTGGTATTGACATGCATGGTAAGGACCTTGCGAGTGTCGGGAAACTGACTTACAACTCTGATGAGCGCCTTAAAACCAATATCAAAGATGCAGATATCAGAGCTTTAGATGCCATCTCAAAATGGCAACTGGTGTCATACGACTGGCGAGAAAGTGGCGAGCATGTAGAAATTGGTTTGATTGCTCAAAGCACACCAGAACTGATGACATACAGCAAGGAAAATGACACTTACGGTATCGATGCAGGCAAGCAGACAATGTTAAATACGCTAGCTATCCAGCAGTTAAACACTAAAGTTGATTCTAAAGTGGTCCAGCTAGAAAAGAAAATCGCAAGCTTACAAGACGAATTAGCATTATTAAAAGGAGCGTAAAAAATGAAACTAACTAACAACCAAATATTTGCGATCAATACAGCTTTGAGCGACTTGGTAAATACTAAATTACCAGGTCGTTTTAAATTTAAGCTTTATAAATTAAAGGTAGTAGTAGAGCGAGCTCTTGAACCTGTATATAAATCACTTGAGGGAGCTGAAGAAGATGAAGCAATTGAGATTGCGAACGAATCGCAAGAAATTGAAGTCGACACTTTAACATTAGACGAATTAGAACCTTTAGACCTATCAATCAGTCAATTGTCAGCATTACAGCCAATTATGGAGGAGATTAAATAATGAGCAAATACGAAACAACATCAACCAAATATTTTGTCGCTAAGGAAACAGAATCAGGCGTAGAAGAAGTCCTACAATTTAATGATTTTAACGGTAGCGTGTATTGGTATAGCGATGTAAACTCCGCAACTAAATACGATTCTAAGGAACAAGCAGAACAAATGCGACAATTACAAGAAATGCTTGGTAAATTTAGCAACCAAAAAGCGACTTACAAAGTGTTTGTGACTAACTCCGAAACCAAAGAAGCGGTAGAAGTACAGGAAGACACAGCAGAATAATAGTATAGGGAGTGGCTTATGCTACTCCTTTTATTTTAGAAAGGGGTTGAAGAATGGATTGGCAACATGTATTTGAACGAATAGCAGTTAATGCGGGTTATATCGTCACGATTTTCACAGCGATTAAATATTTCGTTTTAAACCCATTGGAAAAACGGCGAAGAAAGGAAGAAGACACACGAATCGCGGAACAGAATGCATTTCAAGAGCGTATCTTGCAGAAAACATCAGAAAATCAAAAGCCACTTGTGGAAACAATTGATAGCTTGAAACAACTTATCGAGGACACTCGGCGTGATAGCGATAATCTACATAAAATTGCTGATGTAAACGTTAAGGCAATCGGTGAGTTAGACGAGGAAATGGATAAACACGATAAGCGCATTTATCGGTTGGAAGTTAAAAATGGCTTTATCAAAATGGAGGAAGAAAAATAATGGACATTTTAAATTATGTCGTGCAAGAGGGACTGGTTATGATTCCAGTCCTTTTTATTATTGGTGAGATTGTGAAAGGTACTGAACTGTTGTCCAACAAGTGGATACCATTAGTGTTATTAGTTGTCAGTATCGGCTTCACACCACTGGTACTAGGTGCTTATACAGCAGACAATATCGTGCAAGCGGTACTTGTTGCTGGTGTAACTGTATTTGGTAACGAGTTGATTAAGCAATCACGTAAAGGAGATGTTAAATAATGTCAGTAAAAGTACCCACAACAAAGAATGTTGACATGTATACAGCTAAGCAGTATCCAGATTTATGGACGGGCGGTAATCCAAAAGGGGCTATTATCCATAATGACGCAGGACGTATGTCAGCAACTGATTATATTACATGGCTCAAAAACGCACGTACACCAGGGACATCAAAGGCGGAATTAGGGTTTGCTAACTACTATGTTGACCGCAATAGTATTGTTCGAGTAGCGACTACCACAATCGGTGGGTATGCAGCAGCTAACCCATATTACAATAAGAACTTCTTGCATTATGAAGTATGTCAGCAGTTGGGTGCTAATGATGCAGATTGGTTGGCGAATGAACGAGCGGTATTTATGCAAGTAGCGGAAGATTTTCACTTCTATGGTCTAAAGCCTAGCAAGCAAACAATTGCATTACACCACGACGTATCACGAACAGGTACTTCATGTCCACAACGCTCAATGCAAACGCACGGTGGTAACTATCCAGCAGTACGTCAATATTTCATTAATCAAGTGGCTTATTACATGTCTTTAGGTAAAACTGTAAAAGATATGGTAAATGCCTTAAATAAGGCTCAAAACACTACCGTAACGGCTTCAAAACCAGTAAGTAATACAAGTACAGGTATCGTCAAAAAGTACGCTGAAAAGGGCGTATTTTATCCAAATGAAACCATCATCGTTCGAGATGCACCGACTACAAAAGCAAACATTGTAGTACGATATTACAAAGGTGAAAACTTAACATATCACACGGTGCATATCGGCAATGGGTACGTGTGGTTAGAATATCTAAGAAATAACGGTAAGTCAGGATTCATCCCAATTCGTACTTACAAAAACGGCAAGTATGGTAAGATGTGGGGAATAATTAAATAGTGTGAAAACGTTGATATAACAACATTATCGCGTTTGAGGTCGACATAAATGTCGGTCGCCACATTGTAAAAGGGTAGTGGGCTTTGTGTCTGCTACCTCTTTTTTTGTTCTTTAAATATTTGTTTTAAAATAATAATAACATTGCATTCTATTTTGAAAAAAGGTATAGTTTTTTAAAATAGGAGTTGAATTTCATGCATAAAAAACTTAAAATCATAAGCTATGAAAATTATTCAGAATATGAACGTATATACCAAGAAAGATTAAATTCTACAGCTACAATTACAACAAAATTAAAAATGTTTCCTTTTTCACAAAAGACAGAATTGAGAATTACACAAAAAAGTTACCCAATATTTTTGATGACGATACCTGATATTATTCCATTAATTGAAAAACTATATAATAATTCGGAAAGTTTAACTAGAATAAGCCAAGGCCTACCGGGTGTTGCACAGAGTAGATTGTTTTTAAGTCTTCTTACAGATGAGATAAAAAGCACCAACGATATTGAGGGGGTAAAATCAACAAGATCTGAAATAAATGAAGCTATTAGATCGGTAGAAAATAATGATGAAAAAGTTAGATTTCAAGGGATTGTAAATTTATATAAATCGATATTAGAAAATAACAAAATTGAAATTACTAAATTATCTGATTTAAGAAACATTTATGATAAATTGGTACTGGATGAAATTAGTGATGAAGATAAACCAGATGGTGAGCTTTTTAGAAGAAAAGCGGTATACATAAAAACCGGTTCTAAAACTTTTCATGCGGGAAATCCTAATGAAGAATCAATCAATAGTGATCTACTAGATCTAATAGATTTTATGAATAATTCGAGTATTTCTTATATCTTTAAGGCTATAATTACGCATTATTTTTTTGAATATATACACCCATTCTATGACGGAAATGGTAGGGTCGGTCGATTTTTAATTAGTATTTACTTAGGGAGAAAGCTAGATATGTTTACAGGACTATCGGTTTCTCAAGGTGTTTTAAATAACAAGAAGAGGTATGAAGATGCCTTCATTGAAATGTCTCATCCTAAAAATAATGCTGAAATAACTCATTTTGTAATTGATATGATGAAAATAATAATCTCCGGTCAAGAGATAATAATGAAAAGAATGTCTTTATTGAAAAAGCAATTGGATAGTGCAGAAGCATATATTAAAGGAAAAGAATGGTCCGAAATCAAGTCTACTATTTTAAGCATTTATTTTCAAAATCATTTATTTGAATTTGATAACGAACTTTTAACTAATATAGAACTTACTGAATTTCTAAAAAGTCAAAATATAAAAAGAACAAAAGTTGACAAAATTACGAAAGAGCTTTATGACGAAGGTTATTTAAGTAAAGTAAAAAGTAGGCCTGTTGTTTATAAGTTGTCCGACTCAATTATACAAAAATTAGAATAGAAAAATAAATTTATCAATATATGACTAAAGATAAAAAAGATGGGATTTGAAATATCTCCCAACATAAGTTATATTATATATGTGCTTCGCTCCCAACTTAGCACACAAGAATAACCATCTAAAGAATAATAAAAAATTCAATGTTAAACGTTATTGATGTGTTATTCTGACAGAATAGCCCTTACTTCTTAATTAGAGGTAAGGGCTTTTTTTGTGTTTCCTGTTATAATATATTCGGTGATAATATGAAATTAATATCAAAAAATAAAGTAAGTAATACATTCAGCATACCTATATGGTTAAAATCAAAAGGATACACACCTAACTTTGACTATGCCATGCTGGGCAAACTTACATTATTTAGCAGACCAGCAGTTGCTTGGACTCTACATATAAATACGGGCGATCATATGGATAATTACATTTTGGTGCATAGCGCAGATAAATTCTATACGATTGGATACGGGAAGGGCGATTATGTTAGTGTGAATAATATCCGAGAGTTCTTGGAAGAGAATTTATAAATTATTCCTGTTATATGTACTTTGAAAGATAAATCGCTTACTGTGAATATTTTGTGTAAGCAACACCTAAATCGCCTATTGTTACAGCGTTCTATAATCCCCTCACCTCCATAATATTCAACAAAGGCTTCCTGACAGTTATAAAGGCTGTTGGGGAGCTTTTTTTTAGTTTTAATACTATACTATTAAGAAAATAGTGATGAGCTGTATTTATAAATATCGAGAGTAATATATATAACTAATAGTCATATTTTAATTGAAAAAGATTTTATATTCCCAAAATGAATAGATAACCAAATGTAACTAAAGTATAATAATAGTAAAATTTCAATCTAAAAAAGCCTTAGATATTATCAATAAGTTTGAAAAAACAGAGCGAGGGAAATTGACGACTGATAAAGATAAAGTAGACCAAAAAGAAATAGACGATTTAAATGTATATGATGAAGGAAATGCATTTGTAAAAGAAGATGTTGTCGAAGAGAAAAGAGACAGCATTTTCGGTGAAAAGATTTATGAGAGAGTAGAACTAGAAGAGATTGTCCAACATACAGATATAGGTCTTACAACACATATTCAAGTTCGAGAAAAGTTAAATGATGCACTAACCAAAGAGTTAGAGCCTAGTTTTAATAAAATGCGTACGGAATATGGACTAACTGTTAACCAACGTAAGCAAAAAGAACGTGCTGCTAAAGAAAAAATTGATAAAGCTACTGAAACTTTTGAAGCGGAATTAAAAGTACGTCAGGAGGATCGAAAAACGCAATTAGAAGATGATGGCGCATTAGAAGACCCAAAAAAAGTTGAAGAAGAAAACCAAATATTTGTTGAGGAAACTTATAATAATCTTAAAGAAAAAATAGAAGAAATAATTTTAGAAACGACTACAGAAATCATTGAAGAACATGAAGTAAAACAAGAAAAAAAGAAAAAGAATACCGTTGAAGAGGATATTCGATCTAATTTACGTGGATTTTCTAGAGCCATACCTAGTTTCATTATGGCTTATGGAGATGAGGATTTAAACTTAATGAACTTTGATGAGTACGTCAGTGATGAAGTGTTTTATGATGTAACAGGTGTTACTTTAGAAGAATTTATATTCTTGCGAGATGGTGGTATGTATATCGATGATGAGGGCGAAGAACAACAATTCAGCGGTAATTTATTTAATGAAGTAGTGTTTAATGAATCAATACTTGAATTCTTACGGAAAAAATCTGAGTTATCAAATTACTTTGAAGAGAAAGAAGAGAGTATTTATGACTATATTCCACCTCAGAATACCAATTAGATTTATACCCCTAAGTGGGTTGTTCAAAAGATGGTGCAACAATTAGAAGATGAAAATCCAGGAATTTACGATGATTCATCTAAAACCTTTATTGATCTGTATATGAAGTCAGGGATGTACATCACTGAAGTCGTTAAAAGATTGTATAACAGTAAAGTAATCAAGTCAGAAATTCCTGATGATTATAACCGACTGAAACATATCCTAGAGAACCAAGTGTATGGATTAGCTCCCACAGAGATCATTTATAGAATTGCAACGAGTTTTATCTTTAGTGAATTGACTGAAGGAATTAGCCAAAAGAACTTTGCACAATTAGATGCCTATCCATATGCTAAAGCCGGAACTTTAGAAAAGAAATTAGATGAAGTGTTTGAGTGATAGTTTATAACTAACCCCATATCCACTCAGAAGGATATGGGGTTTTCAAAAAGGAGAGTTATTTTAGTTATGAAACCAAAAATTATGGATGAAATGACAACATATGATCGAGAAGATTTAATTATGAAAGCGGTTTTAAAATCTTTGATTGACTTAGGAGGAATTGCAGAACGTAAGGATATCAAGCGTGATATATATGATAATTCTACACTTATTCCTGAAGATTATATTGATTATACTAGTAAGTCAAAACAAACTGGGAATGAGTATAAACCATTTAATTATCAATTTAATTTTGCAATTAAACATCTAATGTTAGCTGGATTTGTAAAGTATCCAAATAGAGGTGAAGTTGAACTAACAGAAAAAGGTCGAAAGGTTAACTTGGAAACTTTTGATCCTCTTAAAGAAGTACGTGTCATTTCAGAACCAGCAATGAAAGAAGAGTCAGAGAAAAGAAAAACTAAGAAGCAAATAACTGAAACTGTGGAAATAGAACCTGAAGAGGAAGTAATAGATTCAGAAGGAATAGAAGAGGTCTGGAGAGCTCAACTTAATGAAGCACTCAAAAAGATGTCTCCTGATAAATTTGAAATATTTGCTAGAGGTTTGATGAATCGAATGGGGATAGAATTAGATAAATCAATCGGAATACAAGCTACAGCAGACGGTGGGCTGGATGGATTTGGGTACATAACAGCAGATGACTTTAGAACCACTCGAGTTGCACTTCAAGCAAAACGCTGGGAAGGTAAGGTAAGCTCTCCAGAAATCGATAAGTTTCGTGGAGCAATGGATAAGTATAATGCAGAATATGGTATTTTTATAACCACCTCGGACTATACACGATCTGCAATCGAAGCATCCAGAATTGGAACACGCGTTATTACACTTATTAATGGTGATGACATATGTGACTTAGTGGCTAAGTATGAATTTTATGTTACTCCTGTAACTACGTATGAGTTAAATGATTTTTATTTTGAAGAAGAATAAAAGGAGGATAACTCATGGAAATTACTAAAGAAATATATGAACAAATTAAAATTGATCTCCCTAAAATAGAGGAGCAAATGTCTTCCCGAAACGGTTCACAAAGATTATGGAAAAAACTAAGTAGTAAGTATTCAGTTTTGTTACCAGGTATTAAGGCACATATATCAAAATCTGGGAAAATTGGGGCAGGTGGAATGGAATTTGACTACCGCTCTGAACTTGAACAGTTAAAAGAAGTGATATTAGCGTATATGATTGTTAACCCCGTAGAGGGGCATTTGGATGATGAAATTCAAAATGAGGGGAAAGAAATCTTAATACAATCAGAGGTTAATTCGTTAGATAATCTCATAAATCAAAAACTTGAAGAATCAAAGTTATATATAAGATCTAAAGAATCTACTAAAAAACAAATAGCATTAGAGCAAATATGGGATGCTTTTGAGAGACTAAAAACAATTTATGGGGAAGATAAAAAAAGTTCGGTTGAAGAGTTAATTAGCCAAATCAGTAATGATTCTAAAGTTACTGTAGAATTACTTGATAAAGAATTTAGGGAGCTTACAAAAATAGGAAATGATTTTCACATTAGACATTTTGAAAATGGAAGAGAACCTTTAGAATCTGATAATTTTAGAGAGTATTTATATTTTAGAATGTTGAGCTTAATTAGTTATTGTATAAATAATCCTCAATTTAAAGGGTAATTAGTATCTTGAAATTTAGATACGGGAAACATTTAAAAAATATTTTGATAAGGATAATGAGAATTTTTTAAAATAATTAATCTACTATCCATTTACATAACATCTGATGTTAAAAGGAGTTTATAAGTGAAAATCACAAATTATATACCGACAAATGATTGGCGAGATTTACAAAATCAGGTAAGTAATTTCTTAAATGAAGCAGGATATTCAGCTGAAACTGAAAAGGAAATTGATACTGTAAGAGGAACAGTCGAAGTAGATGTATTTGCAGCTTCTAAATATGAAATGTTAAACCAATTTATTTGTGAGTGCAAATGTTGGAATACTAATGTTCCACAAGAAAAAATTCACGCTTTTAGAACAGTTGTGAGTGATTCAGGGAGCATGCTGGGAATATTTATTGTAAAAAAAGGTTATCAGAAAGGTGCATATGAAGCAGCACGAAAAAGTAATGTTTTGTTAAAAACATGGGAAGAATTCATTGCTATGATTGAAAACCAATGGCTAATTAGAAAAATAATAAAAATAAATAAGCTTATAAGTCCTTTGGCAGTTTACACTGATCCTTTAGATGTCCCTCTTGACAAATTGAACACTAAAAAGTTAGAACATTATCAAATTTTGAATATAGATACAATGGGCAATTACATTACTTTAAGAATGATGGATATGGATTCGATGAATAAAGATTTTATCGAATTCGATGGGATAAAATTTACTGCATATGATGATTTGTTCAATTATGCCGAAGATTATATCGTGAGTGTTAAGAAGCAATTTGAGAATATCTTCAGTGAGACTGAAATTGAAGAATATAAATTTGAATTCACTCCTTTCCCATTTAGATTAGCTGATGATCTAGTAAAAGCCTTCTATGACTAGTGACTATCAACAGATTATATTTATAACTTTTCTCTAATGTCTATAACAATAAAAAATAAAAAATAAAAATTTCTGAAAGAGGGTGAGATTAATGAGCAAGACTTTAGTGAGTGATGATGATGTTAAGGAAGCATTAGGTTTAAAAGATTTTAGAAATCTTTCAAAAGATAAAATAATGGAATTTGTTTCATTAGTACCTAATATGGATAAAGAAGTAGCTATTGAAATTATCAAACAATTTCCTTCTTTTGTAGATTTCGCAAATACTGCCGTTGGTCAGTTAAAACTCCTTGTTGATGAATCTATAAAAGCAAATGATAATAGTAATAGTACTACTCTTGATGCTTATCGCAAAATACTAGATGAATTAAGTATTCTTCTTCATAAGGAACATATAAATGAAGAGGAGAGAAAATGGGTAATTAAAGAAATGTCTATGATTGCTGATAAAATGGCAGATAAAGATTCAGAAAACAAAGCTTATTTAGATAATATTATTAAATATGGTGGATCATTAGCAGCTGGTGCTTTAGTATTAGGAGCAGCAATTTTAGGTGTTAAATCAGGCAATATAAAAATTCCAAATATTAAAGATTAGAGTTTAAAAGGAAAAAAATTCTCAATGTCTTTTTTAAATATGTTTTAAGTGCGAGATGATTTATACGGTACTAACTTCATAAAACATAGGCGTATGCGTGAAAATCTAGTACAAACCATTACCAAAACCATTACCATATAACTATAAACGTTGATGTGAAGGGGCTTGGATGAGCCCCCTCAACTCCATCAATATATCAAGGAAGTCCTCAAAGTCTCATTTGAGGGCTCTTTTCTTTATATAGTAAATTGATGCATCATATATAATGCTAAATTGAGCTAATTTTTCAATTAGAGTTTTCTTCATCTCATCATATAGGCTATAATTTGAGATAGAGAATTGAAATATATTAGGAGGTTTACGGATGAGAAGAGTAATTATTGATTCGGATACAGC
>JAEZWY010000220.1 GCA_023442905.1 Bacillota bacterium
ATTTGTTATCTACATTGGTAAAGTTAGACCCGTCAGTTGCACCACTTAACCCGCGGTTTTCCGCTTGTGGATCTTCTACCTTAATTAAATCTACTAATCCAGAATCATTATCTCCATCTGCATAATAGTTATTTTGCAGTAAGTTTAATTCTAATTTACCTTGCCCTTGTGCGTTAATTTCTTCAATCACATTATTGAAGATATCAATCACCACTTCATTTCCAACTTCTGGAATTGTACGCGCATTACCAGATAAAACAGTATACTCAGGCACTGAATTGATTTGGTTTCCACCCTCAATCATGGTAAACACATTCAACATTTTACCTAACATATCATTTTCAGCAGTAGCAGCCGCTTCATCAATCTTCACATTGGCCTTGTTGATAAAATCATTCAACAGCAAGATGGTGTTAACCCCTTTTTCCGGTGTAGAAGAATGGGCAGCACGTCCATGAGCAATCACTTGATACTGAATTGATCCCTTGTGCTTTGTATTGTAATAAGGTGTTGACGGTTCAGCAATGATCATGCCGTCAATATCTTCTGTATAACCTAGGTCAGTTAATTGTTTAGACCCTAGCATACCAATTTCTTCCCCAACACAAGCTAGTAAACGAACTGAACCAGCAAAGGGTTGACCAGATTCTTTCAACTCGATCATGGCAATAATTAAAGCCGTTAAACCAGCTTTCATATCCGTTGTCCCACGACCATACATCACACCATCATGAATTTCTGCACCATATGGAGGGTAAGTCCACAAGTCAGGATTTCCAGCATCTACCACGTCCATATGACCTGATACCGCTAAAATTTTCCCATCTTCTTGGCCTTTTAATTCTGCTACCAAGTTAGCACGACCATCCGCATATTGAATCAATTGTGATTCGATACCATGTGCTTCAAGTAAGTTCTTATAGTATAGGGCAACAATTTCTTCATTGCCATTTGGTGTCTCTAATTGGATGACATCCTGTAAAATTTTAATTTTCTCTTGTTTATCCATAGAAACCTCCCTAATTTAAGACTTTACGTTCGAATGGATCTACTGAGAATCCTGCTTCTAAAACATCTTTTGCATATTGTTGCGCACCCCATAGTGAGTGGTCACGGAAGTTACCGCATTCAACGCGTTCTGTCCCTTGTACATCTGACCATTTAGCTGCTAAGACATCATTCAATACTTTTGTCATGGCAGTTGCCACTTCCTCAACTGATGGTGTTCCCCAAACAATCATATAGAAACCAGTACGACAGCCCATTGGTGAGATATCGATAACACCCTCTAAATAATCGCGTGTGTAAGCCGCCAATAAGTGTTCCAAAGTATGGATGGCACTTGTTGGAATTGAATCTTGATTTGGTTGCACAAAGCGAATATCAAACTTACTTAATTTATCCCCTAAGACACCTGTTTCAGCACCCGCAACACGCACATACGGCGCTTTAACTGCATCGTGGTCTAATGTAAAACTTTCTACTTTTGCCATAATAATCCCCTTATCTATTTCTATTGAATTTAAGTTAAAACTTCCTTATTATTTTATCATTAATTGTCAAGCTTTCAAAGGTATGGTGACCAGCCCTTATTGGAAAAGGGCGTAACTCCAGCTTGTTGGTGACCAAGTGAAAACGTATGCTATAATCAACGAAAGATCTAAAGGAGGCCCTACCATGAAAGCAACCCAACGACGAGACTTACTCATCCAAACCTTGAATCAAGCCACAACACCCCTTAAAGCGACAAGCCTTGCCAAAGAATTTGGTGTTAGCCGCCAAATTATTGTAGGAGATGTCGCTATTTTGCGGGCCAGTCACTATGACATCATTGCTAGTAACCAAGGTTATCTATTAGCCGATAAAGCAACTAGCGTGGATGAAAGTCGCTACCGAGGCAAAATCGTCTGCCAACATTTAGCTGACCAAGCTATTGAGGAATTAACTATTATCATCAACCACGGTGGTTTCGTTGAAAATGTTGAGGTAGATCATCCATACTACGGCTTATTAAAAGCTAGCTTACAAATCAAAACTCACGAAGATATAATAGAATTCCAAACAGCGATGAATAAGTCCACTGGCACCATGCTCTCTTCATTAACGAATGGTATTCATCTACATACCATTACCACACCAGATGAAGCGACTTTTGAGGCTATAAAGGCTGATTTAAAATCTGTAGGTATATTACTAGACGAAACGATTTAATACCTTACAGTCTTTACACCTGTCTTGACACCTAGAAAGATTTTGCGTATGATAAACTCAACAAATTTGGGAGGAAATTATCATGCAAAGGAATCAAGTGTCTAAGCGCACACAAAATTTAACTATTACTGGTTTACTCACCGCTATTGGGATCTTTATCCCTTTAATTATGCCCTTTAAAGTTGTCATTGGCCCTGCCTCTTTTACCTTAGGTTCACATGTCCCTGTTGACATGGCTATGTTTAGAAAGCCTTCAACCGCAGCTATTGTCGCGATTGGTACAGCTATCGGTTTTCTAATGGCAGGTTTCCCAATCATCATCGTGGCCCGTGCCCTTACCCACTTAGTTTTTGCGGCTTTAGGGGCTTATTACCTACAAAAAGCGCCAAATACCCTAGTAAAAACTAGCTCAAGAACAGCCTTTAACTTCGTTATCAATACCATTCACGGTCTTGGCGAGGTGGCAATTGTTTATGCTTTGACTACAGCCGGTGTAGTCCCACCATCAGATGGTTTCATGTATACCCTGATTGTTTTAATCGGTATTGGTACCCTGATCCATGGAATGGTTGACTTTGAGATTGCCTATCAAATTACCAAGGCCATTGAAAAAAGAGCTCGTCTTGGTTTTGCTCAGGTAGCTTTATAAAATTGACACGAAAAAAGAGAGCGGATGCTCTCTTTTTTGTTACTTTTCCAAATCTTAATAGTTGCTATTATAGTAATTCACCATGACGTTTGACATAAATATGTTTTACGATTTGCACTAAAATTAAATATAAAACGACTGTTACGGCTAATAATCCCCAGAATTGGATTGGTAATGCAGCCAAACCAAGTGCGTGTCCTAAACCTGTATACGGTGCAAATGAACCAATTAAAATACCAATACCTGTAATTGAAAGTACCACATTTGATGGTCGACTTTGAATGAATGGGATTTTTGGTGTGCGTAAAGTATACAAGACAAGCGTTTGTGTCCACAAGGAAACAATAAACCAACTAGATTGGAAGATCGCGATAAATAAATCTTGTTGACCTTCATTTAAGTTTACAAATTGTCCGCCAGCAATACCTGGTGCAATAAGGAAAAATGTAATGATAAAGGTTGTAACATCAAATATGGAACTTGTCGGACCAAACCATACCATAAATTTTTGAATAGAAGAAGCTTCCCATTTCTTAGGTAGGTATAAGTATTCTTTATCCATATCGTCCCATGGTAATGACATTGACGCAATTTCATAGATTAAGCCTAAGAATAGCAATTGAATAGGTAGCATTGGTAAGAATGGCAAGAAAATACTCGCAATCAATACTGAGAATACATTCCCAAAGTTAGAAGAAGTAGTCGCTTTGATATACTTCATGGTATTACCAAATACTTTTCGCCCTGCTAGAATCCCTTTTTCAAGAATCATTAAGTCTTTTTCTAGCAAAATGATATCTGCTGACTCTTTAGCAATATC
>JAEZWY010000110.1 GCA_023442905.1 Bacillota bacterium
TGAACAACGAAGACCTAAATCTCTCTTACCGCCATTCTGACCTACAAGAAACTGGCGACATTGTGGTTGAAGCCCGTTTTAAATTGAAAAAGGGCGACCTACAGTCAATCTTAGCTAAAATGGATGAGTTAACTTACCTTCGTGAATCGAAGCAACCGTTAGAGTATCCATCATGCGGATCTGTTTTTAAACGACCAGAAGGCCATTTTACAGGGAAACTGATCCAAGAAGCTGAATTACAAGGCTACACTATTGGTGGTGCACAAATTTCGAAAAAACATGCTGGTTTCATTATCAACGTGGGTGGTGCTACGGCAACTGACTATATTAACATGATCCACCATATTCAAGAAGTGATTTGGGACCTGAATAAGGTAGCCCTTGAACCAGAAGTGCGTATTTTAGGTAAACGGTCTAAATACGATACAGTAGATGCTGCTTTCGGCAATTAGGGATTCACCAGCTATTAGATAGGATTTATATAACCATTCGCACGTAAATATTATTGAAAGGGGCATGGATTTATGTCCAATCCTTGGATACAATTTAAAAATATGTCGTTTACCTATGAGGGTGCCGGTAGACGGGCATTGAAAAATATCAATCTAACATTCTATCGCGGTGAAAAAGTGTTGATCATCGGGGCTAATGCCTCAGGTAAATCCACCCTAGTACGCGCCCTACGCGGAAAATTAGCGACCGACGAATTTCAAGGGACTATTGAAGGAGAGATTATCAATTACGACCTAGAAATGGAAACTATGGACGCAACAGCTATGGCTGACGCGGTGGACCATCACTTGGAGGAAACCCTAGAAGAAAACGGCAAGCGCAAGCGGTCAAGTGATTATATCCCTAATTTTTCGGAAGAATTAAAGCACCGTATTCTTGAACACCCAATCGAAGCGAATACTAGTTTAGAGCGCCTTTCAGAAGGACAAAGAGACATTCAAAATTTTGTCAATAACGTCAACTATGAGCAATCCGTCTTTATTTTTGATGAGCCTTTAGCCAATTTAGCACCCCGCGCTGGGCAAATTTTCATCGATTTAGTAGATGACATTCACCATAATACTGACGCTACGATTGTCATGGTTGATTACCGGATTGAAGAAGTCTTATACCGTCCAGTTGACCGCGTCATCGTCCTTTCCGAAGGCCGGATTATTTTTGACGGGGATTCAGAGAAATTATTAAAACGGAACATTCTGAACAGTTTAGGTGTTGGCGAACCTGCTTATGTTTCAGCTATCCGCTATACTGGTTATCCTTTAGACAAAGTACGTAATATTTCAAATGTTAATTACGTTCATGGGCCTGATTTGAAGCGAACGATTGAATCTTGGTTGATGACGGTGCCAAATTTCGTTCAAAAACGTAGTGACCAACCCATTTTGATCCTTGATAATGTATCCTACACTTATCCATGGCGGGACCAGCCCACTTTGCGCAATATTTCCACCCAAGTTTTCAAAGGTGACATGATTGCTATTGTTGGTAAAAATGGCTCAGGCAAGTCCACTCTAGGGCAAATTATTGACGGTAATTTACATCCTGATGAAGGTACAATCACTTGGTTGGGTGAAGAGGTAACGCCGGCTAATCTAGCTCAAATGAGACAGGAAACAGTTTATATCCAACAAAATATTGACCAATCTATCCTTGATTTTACAGTTAAAGAATATTTGAAAGATATTGCTTCTAAGTGTCATTATTCACCGGAAGAAGCTGAGCAAGTCATTCGCGCTTCATTGAAGCGAACAGGACTTATTTATGCCGCTGAATTGAAGATTGGACAATTATCATTTGGTCAACAAAAGCGCATTATGTTATCTTCAGCCTTGATCAATAAGCCGTCACTATTAATTATTGATGAGCCTTCGGAAGGGCAAGATTATCATCATTACAATGAATTTATGCAATATCTGTATCAGATTAATCAAGAACAAGACATTGCTATTATCATTAATACGCATAATACGGATCTTGTCTTGGAGTTTACTCGTCATGCTTGGGTTTTAGCTGACGGTGAGTTGATCGCGGATACCCAGCCTATTAGAATCGCGACGGATTATCGTTTAATTCAAAGAGCCTTCTTACGGGAGTCAAATCTATATATTTTTGCCCGTCAGATTGGTTTAATTGATCCATATAATTTTATCAAGAAATTTATGGATTATCATCGCGAGGTCAACCGATAAACGGTTTGAATTTGAGCGAATAAATATAAGGGAGGGTGTTTAATGCAAGAAACAGTGGATGCTAAGTCCGAACGTATCAAGTTATCAATACCTATTATTCTAGGGTATTTACCAGTCGGTTTAGCTTGTGGGCTATTACTTGCTGATGCAGGTCTAACCTGGTGGCAAGTTGCACTTATGAGTGGCTTAGTTTTCGGGGGATCCGCTCAATTTGTGGCAGCAGCGCTAATCGCACAACAAGCGGGTGTTGCCGAGGTTTTTATTTCTGTACTGTTACTTAGTTCCCGTCAAGCCTTATATAGTGTTTCTTTTGGCCCATACCTAAAACAGGTAGCGAATTTCAAGATTGCTTGGTTGAGTTATATGACAGCAGATGAAAGCTATGCGATCAATGTATCTAAATTTCAAAATGCTAGTCCGCAACAGCCTTGGACAATTGATGATGCCTTGTTTATATCTACATCCACTTGGGCTTCATGGATTATATTTACAGCCTTAGGTGCCTTATTCGGTACCTTTATACAGATTCCAGAAGTAGTGAGTAATTTTGTTATGGTTGCTATGTTTATCGGTATTCTGGTACCAAACTTAAATAATCGGATGATGTTAAACACCATGCTATTCACAGGTATTATCGCTATTATTTTGATGGTTATTTTCCAATCATCCTATGTAATTATTATGGCAACTGCCATCGCACTAGCGGTTGTATTCTATTTCTTAAAGCGTCAAGAAAATCATCGCGTGACATAGGAGGGGTATCATGACATTATTTGTAGTATCACTAGGATTTCTTTGTATCGCTGTGCGAGTTCTACCAGCACTTGTAATGCGGAATAGTAAGATCTCTCCAATGGTTTATAAGACAATGGCTTACCTACCTGTTATTATTTTTACAGCAATGATTTTTACCGATATATTTTTCTGGGAAAGCCATTTCAACCTCAACCTCTTTGAGAATATCAAACTCATTCCTGCACTTGTATCTATATTTGTCGCCTACCGATTTAAAGATATTATCAAGACAATCATCGCTGGTGTCGGCACAATTGCACTATTATATTTCTTATTTTAACTTTTTTTTAAAAAAGGGCTAAACTTAATCAAGCTAGCCGCCAGACCATGACATTAGCGCATGGTCTTTTTTTATAGACAGATATTGGGCAAAATGGACAAAGCATTGTTTAAAATTGTGGGGTATGAAAGTGGCGAATTTTATTTAAAGCGGTTACACTTTAAGTAATCACTATTGAATTTAAAATTATTGGAGGGTTCACTTTATGGGATACAAAAATAATAATACAGGTTACCGTGAAGGTTTACTGGAAAATCGATCAATCATTAAAAAGAATAATTATGCTATTTTAACGCATGATGGCCTAGTGAACAATGTGGTTCCTGGTTTTGAAAATACACGTATTTCAATTCTTGGTTCACCACGAATGGGTGCAAGTTTTTCTGATTTTATTGCTGAATTTGAAAAAAATGGTAAAAATACCCTTGGATTTGGTGGTCCGGGTATTGAAACTTTTGTATATGTTATCAAAGGTAATTTGATTGTCGCAGATGAGGCAGGTAATAAAGAAGCGTTAACTACAGGAGGCTATGCCTTTTTCCCAGTAGATGAAAAGATGTACTTTGAAAATGGCCAGACAGAAACTACAGAAGCATTCTTGTACCAAAGAAAATATGAACCGCTAGCTGGTCATCAAGCACATAAAGTTATTGGTAATAAAGATTCAGTTCAACCGATTGAATATGAAGGTATGAAAGATGTTATACTATGGGATTTGTTGCCGACAGATGATTTAGGTTTTGATATGAATTTCCACATATTGTCATTTTCACCTGGTGCAAGCCATGGTTACATTGAAACGCATTATCAAGAACATGGGGCTTATTTATTATCTGGTAAAGGTATGTATAATTTAGACAATAATTGGTATCCAGTACAAAAGGGTGATTACATTTTTATGGCAGCTTATACACCGCAAGCGGCTTATGCGACTGACCGTGAGGAGCCGTTGACCTATGTTTATTCTAAGGATGCAAACCGTAATCCAGGAGTTTAAGTGAAATAGGAGGATAAAGTATGTCGGCACATCATGAAGAAAAAATCATCAAGGTTAGCCCAGAGCGTTTATATGACTTGATGAACCAAAAATTACAAGCAGCTGGATTAGATCAAAATCAAGCGGAAGAAACTGCTAAGCATTTAACATTTGCGGATATGGCGGGGATTCATTCCCATGGAGCTGTGCGAGTAGAATATTATGCAGAACGAATCAACAAGGGTGGGATTACGAACCAGCCAGTGATGACATTTGAACAAACAGGACCTTCAACTGGTATTTTTCATGGCGATAATGCTCAGGGACATTATGTAGCAAACGAAGCCTTAGTTCCGGCGATTGAAATGGCCAAAGAGAGTGGCGTAGCTGTTGTAGGTATATCTAAAATGGGCCATTCGGGTACCTTGTCTTACTACATGCGAAAAATTGTAGATGCAAATTTAGTAGGTATTGCGATGTGTCAATCAGACCCAATGGTAGTACCGTTTGGTGGTGCTGAAAATTATTTTGGTACCAATCCAATTGCCTTTTGTGCACCAAATAATGGCGATGATCCTTTAATTTTTGATATGGCAACTACAGTTCAAGCATGGGGGAAAATTTTAGATGCGCGCTCGAAAGGATTAGAAATTCCCGATAATTGGGCAGTTGACCAGCACGGTGAACCGACTACAGATCCAGATCAAGTAAATGGTTTATTACCCATTTCTGGACCAAAAGGATATGGTTTAATGATGATGGTGGATATTTTATCTGGTGTCTTGCTTGGTTTACCATCAGGAAATGAAGTTAGTTCAATGTACAATAACCTACATGAAGGACGTAACCTAGGACAAATGTTAATCCTTATCGACCCTGAAAAATTTGTTGGTATTGAGCCGTTTAAAGCTCAAATTACAAATATGATGACTAATTTAACCGGAATTAAGCCAGCACCAGGTTTTGACCGCGTACAGTATCCAGGTCAGCCAGGGAATGAAGCTTACAAGCGGGCTAAAACTGAGGGTATAGAAATACCTGAATCGATTATGAACTATTTAGAATCTGATGATATTCACTTTGATAATTATGAAGGTATGGGTGCATTTGCCAACTAAGATAAAAAGGGACAATTCAGCTGCCTACAGTTAAAGACTGCTGTATGGCAGCTAATTGAGGTGAATAATAAATATTTCTTGAATAATTAACTCAAGATACAAGGTAGATAAAAAGCAAGAGACTTTGGTATAGATGGCCAAAGTCTCTTGCTTTTAATTACACTATTTTATTTCATCAATCAGGCTAAGTGCCAATCTTAAATTCAGTGAATGCTCTGGTGAGGACACATCATGACCTAAGATTTCTTCACATCTTTGGATACGATATTTTACGGTATTACGGTGGACAAATAGCTTACTAGCTGTACTTGCAATTTCGCATTGTGAATCTAAGTAAACAGTTAACGTTTTTCTAAGGTCGATTAAAGTAGGGTCTTCCGGATTAGCAAAGTCTTTAAGAATATTTTGACAGAAGAAGGTTACATCATTCTTGTCTAAATTATTAAAGAGTTGAAGCATTCCCTTATCTTCATAATGTAAGATTTGATCACTTTGTTCGTTTTGACGTCGTTCATCAAAGACTAGTTTGGCTTCTGTATAGGATTGGCTGATTTGTTCCCATTTATAGTATGGATTACCTAAACTAAAAACTAATTCAAGCGGTAATTTCTCTTTGATATCCGTAGCCATATCTGATAATTTTTTTGTTAAGTTGGGATCTTGTTGTTGGAATAACACTACTATTTCTTTTGTATTTTGAAATTGAATAACAACTGTATTTGCAAAATAATGCGTAATATTTTTCTTAATCCATTTAAAAGCGAGTTGTAATAGTTCTTCTTGTAAATGGGTTAGTTTATTTTGACTGATAGCTGAGCTTTCAAAGACATGAGCTATCTGATAAAAGTTGGATAAGATATAACCATGTTTCATATTAGGTTCTTGCAAGGTTAAGTTGGTATCCATTTTATAATTATTGTCGACCATCTCTTTAAAATAATCTGTTTCGATCGCAAAACGTGACTCAGCTACTTTTTCATTTTTAAATAAAATGAAAGAAAGTACGGTTGCTGCCTGGTCAATAGCGAAAGAAGAAATCGGATAAGGGATTTGTTCAGGTTTCAAAATAACAAGGTAATGTGGAAAGTAATTATAGACTTTGATAGGTGTCACTGAAACCTGAAATTGTTGGCCTTTAGTATTTTTAACTATAAAAGACCCCTTCGTTTTCTTTTCGTCATCCATCAATTGGATAAGCTGATCTACGTACAATTGGGCTGAATTAGAAGAATTATTAAAATGTCTAGAATGTGAAATAATCTCTCGATAAGGGCTGAGTAGAATAGTTGGCGTTTTAATGGTTTTTGCTAATTCATTAATAATCACTTCATTAGAAGCATTTTGAATCAACAGGTTGGAGAACTTACTTTGAATATCTAAAGCGAAAGAAACTTCTTCAAATTGGGTGCCCCAAATATTTGACATCAATTGATGTAATAACTCACCTAATGAATAGCCATCTGGAATTGCAAAAATAGGAAACTGAACTTGTTCAGCATAATGGATAACTTTCGGATCTAAATGGCCATTTAAAAACCGACCTAATTTGATCCCTAAACCAACAGCATCTGCTCGGATTAAAGAGTCAATTAAAGGGATTAATGCACTTTGGTCATCCTTATATATCATGGCTGTAGTGAGTAAAAATACACCTTCAGGGATATAATGTTCTATATCAGGGGTATCAGAAATATCAACACTTTTAATTTCTTTATCTAAAGGTGTTTGGTCTCTATTAGTAAGGAGCTTAATATCTGAAAAACGGGGTGAATCCAGTAAGCTGGCTAGCGAAATCATGTTGTGTTCCTCTTTCCATTTATAAATTGTTGTTTGATTAATTGGGCTATCTGTTTAGCACAATTGCTAATGTTTTGTTGTTATTGCACATAGTTAAATATACTAGAAGTCAACCAATTGTTCAAATTAGACTGAATTCAAAATCTATTTAGTCATTATTAACGAAAAGCGTCGTCAGGTTTCCGCTTTCCTTGATGAAAGGTTTATAATAAAATAAAGTGATAGTAGAAGACAATTTTAACGAAACGGGAGGAATATACATGTATAAAGATATTGATGTACCACAAAGAACGATTATGACCCCAGGACCGGTGGAATCTCACCCTAAAGTTCTACGCGCTATGTCAAACACTATTTTAGGTCAGTTTGATCCAGCCTTTTTACGCATCATGAATGAAGTAAAAGAAATGATTAAAGTGCCATTTGGTACTAAAAATGAACAAGCATTTGCGATTGATGGAACATCTCGTTCAGGTATTGAAGCAGCTATGATTGCTTTGGTACAACCAGGAGATAAAGTTTTAATTCCAGCTTACGGTCGTTTTGCATATTTATTAGCTGAAATTGCAGAACGTGCAAAAGCAGAAGTTATTCTATACGAAAAAGACTGGGATAGTCCTTTTGACCAAGATGATGTGATTGCAAAAATTAAGGAAGAAAACCCTAAAGTTGTTGCAATGATTCATGGTGAAACGGCTAATGGTCAAATCCAAGCAATCGATAAAATTGGTGCTTATTGTCAAGCAAATGACCATTTATTCTTAGTAGACATGGTTGCTACATACGGTGGTGTACCAATCGAGGTAGATGCATGGGGTGTTGATATTGCTATTGCTGGTTCACAAAAATGTGTGAGCGTACCATCAGGTATGTCTTTAATCACTTTCAATGAGCGTACACAAAAATTGATTGATGCACGCTACCAAAAAGAATTGGGTCTAAGTACCGAAGACCGTAATCCTGACCATATCCAATCAAACTACTTAGATTTAAGCCAATTAATCAACTATTGGAATGATAACCGTATCAACCATCATACGGAAGCAACAACTTTAATTTATGGTATGCACACAGGCTTACGCTTAATTCTTGAAGAAGGTATTGAGAATGTGTACGCGCGTCATGAGTTAAATAATCAAGCGATTATTGCTGGAATCAAAGCTATGGGACTTGAGATTTACGGTGATGAGGCGACTAAAATGGCAACAGTCACACCAATCTTAGTACCAGAAGGCGTTGACCCTGATGCAGTGAAAGACTTCTTATTGGATCAATTCGGTGTTGAAATCGCTGGTTCATTCGGACGATTAATTGGCAAAATCTGGCGTTTTGGTAATATGGGTTACTCAAGTCGTCGTGAGAATGTTTTACATGTATTAGGTGCTTTTGAAGCAGCCTTGTTATACCATGGCGCTAAAATTGAACCAGGTAAAGGTATTCAAGCTGCTCTAGAAGTGTATGCTAAAGCAAACCAATAAGATAATATAAGTGACTTGCTTGGTGTGAATGTTAAAACATTTACATCAAGCTATTTTCAATTTTTGCCTATTTTAAACAAAATGAGCAAGGATACTGTCATATCATACAATGTCTGTGAAAGCGTTTTTATGTATGATATACAATACAAGTGAATTTAGGAGGGATTTTGTGATTAAGATTGAACCACAGACCATAGATGAATTAATGGATTGGATTTCTAGTATTTCTGATGCAGAGGGTCCAGGAACAACTCGTTTGCTGTACTCACCTTCGTGGATCAAAGCTCAGCATGCCTTAAAAGCTAAATTTGAAGCGTTAGGTATGACGACAGAATTTGATGCAGTCGGGAATTTATACGCAACCATCGAAGGGACGGAAACGCCGGATGAAATAATAGCCACAGGTTCTCATGTGGATACAGTTGTCAAAGGCGGACGGTTAGATGGGCAATTGGGGATTATGTCTTCTTATATGGCGATTAAAGCCTTATTAGAGACCGAAGGAAAACCAAAAAAATCGTTACAAATTATCTCTATGGCTGAAGAAGAAGGCTCTCGTTTTCCATACGCTTTCTGGGGATCAAAGAATATCTTTGGCTTAGCTGACCGAGTAGATGTGGAAGAAATTGCAGATGGAGAAGGTGTGAAATTTGTAGATGCTATGCACGATGCAGGTTTTGACTTCCAAGATAAACCGACCCATAACAAATTATCTGCTTTTATCGAATTACATATTGAGCAAGGAAACTTCTTAGAACAAACAAAGAAACAAGTCGGCGTAGTAAATGCTATTGTCGGACAAAAGCGCTACACTATCACACTTAAAGGTGAAGCTAACCATGCTGGTACAACTTTGATGGAATATCGCAAAGATACTGTTGAAGCAGCCTCACGAATGATTGTCCAAGCGATTGATAAGGCAAAGGCAGAAGGAAATCCATTAGTTTTAACCTTTGGCCGTGTTGAGCCTAAACCAAATACAGTTAACGTAGTGCCAGGTGAAACTTTATTCTCGATGGACTGTCGCCATACGGATGCAAGTATTTTAGATCGTTTTACAAAAGAAATAGAAAATGATATGAAACAAATTGCTTCTGATATGGGTATTGAGATTACAATCGATAATTGGATGGACGAAAAACCAGTTCCAATGGACGCACATATTATTGATACGATTGAAGCTGTATGTAAAGATAATGACTTGAATTATCAAGTAATGCATTCAGGTGCTGGTCACGATTCACAAATATTTGCAGCTCATGTTCCAACAGGTATGATATTTGTGCCTTCAATTAAAGGTATTTCTCACAATCCAGCAGAACATACAGAGGCGGTTGATATTGTTCAAGGTATTGAAGCGTTAGGTGAAACTTTACGTCGATTAGCTTATTAGGATGAAAAATTGGCTCTTTTAGGAGCTACTTGACCTAATATTGCAGAGGGAAGTTTGTTGATTACTTATTTAGTTAGTATTTATTGAAATATCATTGCACTTTGACATGTGACGTTTATGACTGATTTTTAAAATCGGTCATAAACGTCTTTTTTACTTTTTGAAATCGAATTGGTTCTTTTTAACAAGGCTTAAAAAAGACTTTGGTCAGAGTGGACAATGGAAAAATTACAGAAAACGTTTACAATTTGTATTAGTTATAAAAGACTATTGTAATTATGAATTTATTGGTAGAATAAATACCATAATTTTAGCAGATTTTAATAAATGAATAGTAGGAGGGACTTATTTGGAAGAGAAAATTTACCACATAAGTGAAGACCAGTTACAACATTATCGACAGCGTGGTTACAAGAATGAAGATATCTTACCCAAACCGGCTGAAGATCGACATATGACCGCCATGAACTATTTCACCTTATGGATGGGGTCAATCCATAATATTCCCAACTATGCAGCAGTTGTAGGATTTTTAATGTTGGGTTTATCACCAGTTAATGTAATGGTGGCTATAACTTTAGCAGGACTTGCTGTTTCCGTATTTATGATCTTTAATGGCCGTGCAGGCGCGAAGTTTGGCATCCCATTTGCAATGCATCTTCGCTCTACATATGGATCTAAAGGAGCCAAGCTCCCAGGATTCTTACGTGGGGTAGTTGCAGCGATTGCTTGGTTCGGTGTCCAAACGTATACTGGTGCGGCAGCATTAACGATTCTTATTTCTAAATTGTGGCCTGCTTACCTTGCGATTGGTGGCGGTGGCGAAATATTAGGCATTACAATTCCAGAATTAATTTCATTTGTGATTTTCTGGATTGCCAATATGGCTATTGGTTTTGGTGGTGGCGGTATCTTAAATAAATTTACTGCTGTACTAAGCCCAATCATTTATTTAGTGTTTGGTGGTATGACAATATGGGCAATCAAAGTAGGTGGTGGTATTAGTAATATTCTCCAATATAATATGGCATCGGATGTTTCTATTAACCCTATTTTTGCTTACTTAGCTATTATTGCGTCTGTATTGTCGGTTTGGGCAGCACCAGGTGTAAGTGTGAGTGACTTTACTCAAAATGCACGATCACAAAAAGACCAGACTCAAGGACAAGTAGCATCTTTATTGGTCGGATATCTTATCTTTGCCTTTATGGCAGTAATGATTATCATTGGTGGAACAATCCATTTCGGCGCACCTACTTCTGGTAATGGGGTGCTAGACTTTATCAACCAATGGGATTCGATTCCAGCAATCGTTGTTGCGACATTAGTATTTTTAATGACAACAATTTCTACGAATGCTACCGGGAATATAATCCCAGCTGCTTATCAATTGGCTGCACTATTTCCAAAGCAAATTGATTACCGTAAAGGTGTAATGATAGCAGGGGTTATTTCCTTCCTAATTATGCCATGGAACTTCATGTCTAATGGTGGTGGTATTCTAGTATTCCTAAATGCTATTGGATCACTTCTAGGACCTGTAGCTGGTGTAATGATTGCGCATTATTACTTTGTTAATAAACAAGAAATCGACCTTGATCAATTATATTTTGATACAAGCGGCAAAGAGCCTACACAAAATATTTATACAGGTATAAATAAACAGGCTTATGTTGCTACAATTATAGGATTAGTCCTTTCTATGATTGGTCAATTTGTTCCAGCTCTATCCGTATTATCTGATATGGCTTGGATCACCGGATTTATTTCTGCTTTTGTCATTTATTACTTGTTGATCCATTTCTCCACGGATGAATCAACAATTGGTATTGAAAACGAATAATTAAGGAGGATGTTTCATGCAATTTGATTTAGTGATCAAAAATGGTTTAGTCATCTTAGATGGTGGCGAGACGAAAACGGATATTGCAATTCAAGATGGTGTAATTGCGGGTATCGGTACAGGATTTGAGGGTAAAAAAGAGATTGATGCTGAAGGTTTAATTGTCAGTCCAGGAATGATTGATGCACACGTGCATATTACCGAACCAGGCGGTGGCTACCGTGATTCATGGGAAGGTTATGTAACAGGTACATCGGCTGCAGCTAAAGGTGGGGTAACTTCATTTTTAGAAATGCCTTTAAACCAAGTACCTGCAACTACTTCTGGTGAAACCTTAAACATTAAATATGAAGCAGGACAAGGTGAACTAAAAGCTGACGTCTTCTCATATGGTGGTTTAGTACCTTACAACCTGGAAAATGGTGGTATTCAAGAACAAGCTGAGGGTGGCGTTATTGCTTATAAAGCCTTCATGTCTACATGTGGTGACCGTTCAATTGATGGTGACTTTATGAACGTAGATGATTATTCTTTATATGAAGGAATGAAACAAGTAGCAAAAACAGGTAAAATATTATCAATCCATGCGGAGAATGCTGCTGTTACTGATCGCTTAGGCGAAATTGCTTATCAAAATGGCGAAACAACGCTAAAAGCATATGTGGAGTCTCGTCCTGTCTTTACAGAAGTTGAGCCGATTAAAAAAGCTATTTTATTCGCTAAAGAAACAGGCTGCCGTATCCATATCGTTCACGTAGCGTGTGTGGAAGGTGTTGAAGCTATCACAGAAGCTCGTGAAGCTGGAGTAGATGTAACATGTGAAACTTGTACGCATTACCTATACTTCGAAACAGATGAATTAGATGCAATTGGACCAGTTGTAAAATGTTCACCACCAATCCGTGATAAAGCACAACAAGATGGTTTATGGGAGAAAGTTTTCAACGGTGATATTAGATTTGTCACTTCAGACCACTCACCATGTACACCAGACTTGAAAGATAAAGAAAATGCCTTTGACGCTTGGGGTGGTATCTCAGGTGTACAAAACAACGTGGACGTTTTATTTGATGAAGCAGTACAAAAACGAGGCATGTCATTAACACAATTTGCACAAATTATTGCAGGTAATGTTGCTGACTTATTCGATATTCAAAATAAAGGTCGTATTCAAGTTGGTAAAGATGCCGATATCGTTTTAATTAAACCGGATGCAACTTATACTTTACAAGCTGAAGACTTAGAATATCGTAACAAAATCAGTCCTTATATCGGACGAGAAATTGGTGCTCAAGTGGATACAACAATCTTACGTGGCCAAGTAACTTATTCTAAAGAAGCTGGTGTTGCATCAGACTTTATTGGTGAATTTGTTAAAATGTAATCGATATACAAAAAGTCGTAGTTCTTCTAATCGAAGCCTGCGACTTTTTTGGCCTTATTGATAACGTTATTAAAATTATAAAAAGGATAATAGATGAAACGTCGATTGACTCATCTATTACCCTTTTTTCTTTCTATGTATACTTACTATTCAGCTTCAGCTGATACGGTCTTTTTATTATTGTAGACATCATGGTCTAGTGCGTTAACACTATTAGCTACCAACATCGAGACGATAACATCGTTGTTTACATTCAAGAAGGTACGGAACATACCTGCAAACCAGTCAACACCAATAATTAGCGCAATAGATTCAACTGGTAGTCCAAGAGAAGTTGCCAAGAAAGTCGCAACAACTGCAGATCCACCTGGAACAGTAATTGTACCAAGAGTTAACATGACGGCTAAGAAAATACCTACTAATAGTTCGATAGCAGATAATTCAACACCCGATGCTTGTTGCATGAAAAGGATCATAATAACGTAAGACATTGCTGCACCGGCACTACCCATAGTCATCCCGACACTCATTGTAAAATTAGCGATGTCACGACGAACACCGAATTTTTCAATCGCATCTTTAAGGGCGGTCGGGAAGGCGATAGCAGAACTAGTTGTGGTTAGTGCGATAATAGACATATCGAGGAATTTCTTTGGCATTTTTGCTGGGTTTACCTTACAGATAGCTGCTGTAATGAATACCATTAATACCATAACAATAGCAACACCGATAAAGAGAATACCTAGATATTTGATCATAGGGCCAATTACTGCCAAGCCGATTGTTCCAGCAACGTTAGCTAAAAGTGCGAAGATACCGATCGGTGCAATTTTCATTACTGTTTGAATCACGTTTAAGGTGATGTTGTTAGTATGTTTGATAATATCTAGAACACTAGTATCTCCAGATTTTTTAATCCATTGGTTTAAACCGATACCAAACAAAACAGAGAAGACAATAATAGGAATCATATCTCCAGCAGCCATTGAGCTAAAAATATTTGTTGAAACAAAGTTGGTAATTGTTTCTTGGAAACCAAGAGAAGCAGTATCTTCTGCTATGAAAGTTTCAGTAATTTGCATGCCTTCACCAGGGCGAACGATTGTTGCTAATACGAAGCCTAAACCAGAGGCAATTAAAGTTGCGAAAATAATCCAGAAGAAGGTCATAGCACCGACTTTTAAACCTAATTGATTTTCATCGTTATTGCGAGCCATCTCACCAATAGCAGAAATGACAGAGGTCATTACAAGTAGCACAACGGACATTTGAATCAAACGAATGAAAATATCGCCAATAAATTTTAAGTTACCCGCCCATTCCCCAACAATGGTACCAAAGGCGATACCGACGACAACGGCGATAATAATCTGGACTGTAAGTGATAATTTAAATTTACTCATAAGAAATACCCCTATCTAAATAAAATTTTTAAAGTTGTTTTTATGAATTACTTGCTAGCATTATTTAGTTTGTCACGGTCAATAGCACCAACGCTTTTAGCCACTATAAGACCACTAAATACATCAGAGTTAACATTTAAAATCGTACGAATCATGCCTGTAAACCATTCTACCGCAGCGAATATAGCAATACTCTCAATTGGGAGTCCCATTTGTGGGATTACAATAGATAAGGATACTAAACCACCACCAGGAACAACAGCATTGGCAAGAGAAGCTAATGTTGCTAGGAAGATAATGAATACATAGTTAGTCAGACCATAGTTTACGCCATAAATTTGCGCAACTGTAATAATAGTGATGGACATAAACATAGCTGACCCATTACTATTTAGGGACATGCCGAGAGGTAATACTAGCCGTGATACTTCACGTTTGATACCTAAACGTTCTTCAGAATCTTCAATGGCTGTTGGTAAAGTGATAGCTGATGATGTTGTCGCAAGTGCTAGAACGGACATGCGAGACATTTTTTTCACGAGGGAAATAATGGAGACACCGCAGTAGATACTGACAATGACTAACCAGATAAGTAGAAACAGGAGTGTTGACCCTGAATATACGAATAGATAAGAAACTAGGGGAAGAATTAAGGCTATGCCATATTCTCCAATGGCGGATGCGATGAGGGCAAAGATACCAATAGGTGCAAAACCCATTACTAAACGGATCATTTGTAAGATGATGGTGTTAAAGTCAACAAGGACCGGTAAGAACTTTGGCTCGCTAACTGAAGCACGAATACTTAAGGCAATACCAAAGAAGATAGCAAATGAAATGATTTGAACAATAGACCCTTGGGCCATAGCGTCAACAATATTCTGTGGAAAGAAGTTTACAATCACTTCAGAAAAAGGCGTTTGTGTGGCTTCAATATCAATAGCAGTCGAGACCGAGTCACTAATACCACTCCCAGGTTTAAATATCAAACCGAATAAGACACCCCATGCAGAAGCTAGTAGGGAAGAGACCATGAAGATGATGATGGTTCTAAGACCAATTGTCCCTAGTTGCTTTATTTCTAAACTACCAATAGCTTCAACAATCTGACCCAAAATAAGGAAGACGATACCCATTTGAATTAACCGTAGGAATATTTGTCCAAGAAAATCAATATACCCCACATAATCTTTGAAAAAGTACCCAAAAGCAATACCTAAAATTAGGGCGATAACAATTTGACTTGTCATGCTAAGTCTCTTTTTCTCTTTCTCCATATAATCACTTCCTTTTCAAAATTTCATCTAATATTAATATATTTGTCTATTAATTACAATAATTTTGTGAACGCTTATATTATAAAAGGTATAACCTAAAGGTATAGCTAATGACAATTTTTATAGAGATAAAGGATACTTTCTCTGCTTGGAACATTCTGTAGGCTAATAAAAAAAGCATCCTGACTAATGAATAGCCAAGATGCTGAAATGTTGATTTTAAAAAAGTAGGGTTACTAATGGTATTGTGATCATAGATAATAATGAAGATAGGAAGACAATTTGGCTGGCAAATTTGCCGTCGTTACCGTAGTTAGAAGAAAACATCGCAACATAGGACGCTGTTGGCATAGAAATCATCATAACTGGAATCACAAGTTGTGGACCTGAAATACCAAAGGCTTTTAAAATCAAGGTAATGATAACAGGAACTACTAATAATTTTACACCAGCTGCTAGATAAAGCATTGGGTTTTGGAAAGCTTCTTTAATATTTGAACGTGAAAGCATCAATCCAATGACAATCATTGCTAATGGTGATGTGGCTGGTGCCATCGTGTTTACTACAGAGTTGATTGGTTCGGGTACAGACCATTGACCAATAAAGAAAACTAAACCAACTATAATCGATAGGATACCAGGGGATAACAAAATTTTTCTGATATTAATCGAGGCTGTTGAAGAGGCATTTCTAGAGATAACGTAAACCCCTAATGACCAACAAACGACATCAAAGATAAATCCTGCGCCAACTACAGCATAGAATAAAGCTTCTTCCCCTAGTAAGCTTTGAATGATAGGATAGCCCATAAATGATGTATTTGATAGTAAAAGGGCGGTTTGGAAAATATCTTTTCTACCATCTGAAAGGGGTAATTTTCTAGAAATCAAAAGACCCACTATAAACATCACGATATAACAGAATACCATGATGCCTAAAATAGCTATAGATGTATTTAACCGTTCTTGGTTCATTTCTAGCTGCATAGCAGTAAAGATGGTTGCGGGCATTGTAATGTATAAAACTAATTGCGTAATATCCTTTTGCCCAGATTCAGAAATCAGTTTTGTTTTACCAGCAACAAAACCAATAACAATTAATAAAAATAATACGGCAACTTTTTGTAAAGTTAAGAAAAAGTCGATTTGCATATTGTTTCCTCCCAGTTCGATAATTAAAAGCAATTTGCTTAGTAAAAGTGCATAATCTTCATAATATGTGAATATTTATAGATATTCAATAGCAAAAGCTACTATAGATTTCCCATGAAATTAGACAGACTAACCAAAATGTTCATCCAACCAAGTCACTAGTTGTCGATAAGTTTCTATACCAATACTGTCAACTTCAGTCCGGTCAAAGTCATGCAACTCTGCATCTACCATATGCAATTCGCTTTCAGGGACTGCCTTATGCAAAAGTTTAGATTGTCTTGAAGGGACATCTGGATCATTTGTAGCGGCAGTGATAAAAGTGACGGGTAAGTTTTGTAGTGTAGTTTTATCAATCGTATAATCTTTTGCTGACTGGCTTTCGGATAAGAATAAGGATTGCCAGTTGCCTTGCTGTCTAGCACCAATATAGATTGGATAACGCTCATTCATTTTGCCTTGGCTAATAGGATGTTTACTGGTTAGTTTATTCATTTGGCTAATAGTTACCTTAGGATAAGTAAGGAAGTAACGACTTGCTACGTTAAAAGCTGCTTCATTTAGGTTGAAATAACCATAAAATGAAATTAAGCCCTTGGCAGGCACTTGATGGTGGACTGCTTGATAAATAGCTAAATATGCACCAGCTGATCGGCCCATGAGAATAAAATGGTTATGCTTTAAGCCAAGTGTGTCAGTGGCATGTTCTGTAAACCAAGATAATGAATTTTCAATTGATTTTAATATCTCTGGTAATTTACTTTCAGGTGCAAGAGGATAATCAATTGTAAATAGGTTATATCCTGCGGAAGTTAATAATTCGATATATTCTGTCGGTAAATCATTTCGTTGGCCAAAAATTAAACCACCACCATGAATGTAAAAAATTGTGGGGGGCGTTGATTTTTGCTGGCTAGAAGTTTGGTATAATGTTCCATAGATAGGTAAAATTGAATCATCTTGAATCAAAATGTCTCTGGTTTGGTAACTAGGCATATTATCATTCCTTCATAAAAAAAGTTTCTATTAATCATAGTATAAAGTAAGTGATTGCATTATTGTCAGATTCGTGACAATTTTATCTAAAGTAAACAAATTATCAATCTGTTTTATGGAGTTTGTGCATACTTCATAGGATTGAAAGCGGTTATAATTATTATCAAAGGAGGCTTAACCATGTTACATACAGTAATTCAAAAAAACAATTATCAAGACTCTATTAACTTGATGTTACTAACGAATTCGGTTAATGACATCGAGGGTGTTTCTCAAGGACAAATTATGATGGCATCAGATGCCAATAAAGATATCTTAAAATCTGCCGGTTTATATACCGATGAGGTGGAGGTCGCTGGTGCTAATGATATGGCGATTGTCGTTGAAGCTGATGATGAAAGTGTTATGGACAAAGTCATTGCTGAAATCGATCGTTTCCTAAGTGATTTATCTGGAAGTAAAGATGCATCTGGGGTTTCTAGTGTGAACAACTGGAAAGATGCTTTAGAAACAATGCCGGATGCTAACTTAGCATTAGTATCAATTCCTGGTTCTTATGCTGCAGATGAAATTGAAAAAGCCTTAGATTCTGGATTACATGTTTTCTCATTCTCAGACAATGTATCCTTAGAAGATGAAGTACGTTTGAAAAATAAAGCGCATGAAAATGGCTTATTATTAATGGGACCCGACTGTGGTACCGGTGTTATTTCTAGTGTACCGTTAGCCTTTACGAATGTGACAAACCCAGGAAATATTGGGATTGTTGCTGCGTCTGGTACTGGTA
>JAEZWY010000131.1 GCA_023442905.1 Bacillota bacterium
CAGCTAAACGCCATGAATTATCTTACGGTATCGACGGTATCGTAATAAAAGTGGATGATTTTGCTGACCAAGAGACGCTAGGTTATACGGTAAAAGCACCTAAATGGGCGATTGCTTATAAGTTTCAAGCTGAAGAGGTTGAAACAACGATTCGTGATATTGAATGGACAGTAGGTCGAACGGGTGTTGTTACACCAACTGCTATTATGGATCCAGTGTTACTAGACGGCTCAACCGTTCAACGAGCTAGTTTGCATAATATGGACCTGATTGAAGCCAAGGATATTCGTTTAAATGATACAGTGATTATCCATAAAGCTGGAGATATTATTCCAGAAGTGGTAACAGTTGTTTTAGATAAACGTCCAGAAGATTCAGTCGCTTATCCCAAACCAACAACTTGTCCGGTTTGTCATAGTGATTTAATCCATTTAGAGGACGAAGTAGCCTTACGGTGCGTGAACCCAGCTTGTCCCGCTCAGGCGAAAGAAAAGCTATACCATTTCGTGTCTCGTAATGCCATGAATATTACTGGTGTAGGGCCTAGTGTCCTTGAGCAAATGTATGATAAGGCAGATGTTCATAGTCCAGCAGACCTTTACCAAGTGAAAAAAGACCAGTTAATGGCTTTAGATAAAATTGGTGATAAGGCCTCGGATAAAATTATCCAAGCGATTGAAGATTCTAAAGAGAATTCCTTAGAACGTTTGTTATTTGGTTTAGGTATCCGTCATGTGGGTGCTAAAGCAGCTCGTCAGATTGCCGAAGTTTACCCAAGTATGCAAGAAATCATGGATAAAGATATTGAGGACTTTACCAATATTGAAGGAATTGGCGAAACTATTGCAGATTCTTTAGTAGCCTTTTTTGCTACAGATGGTGCCCAAGAAACCATTAACTCTCTAGAGAAAAATGGGGTTAACATGCAGTACAAGGGGCCGGTCAAAGCAGAAGTTGATGCTATCGATTCCTTCTGGGCTGGTAAAACCGTTGTCCTAACTGGAAAATTGTCACAATACACAAGACCTGAAGCTAATAAAGCCATTGAAAATTTAGGTGGTAATGTAACGGGTTCTGTTTCTAAAAAAACAGATATACTCGTTGCGGGTGAAGACGCTGGCTCAAAATTAACCAAAGCAGAAAGCTTAGGAATAACCATATTTTCTGAACAAGACATGGTTGACAAGTTATAATATAATAGACCAATAGAAGAAAATGGGAACTTGTGATTGGGGAGAATACCAAGTCAAGAAAGGGAATGTCGTATTGAAAATCAAAAAATTCAAAACCTTATCTATATTATTGGTGGCGACCTTGGCCCTAGCAGCCTGTCAAAATGACCAAGCAGATTCAACCGAATCAGCAGGTTCAGCCAGCCAAACTTCATCTAATAGTGAAGAACAACAAACTAAAACAGACCAACTATCCACAGAATATTATCCATCATATATTAGTGAAGGTACTTACCAAGTCAATTCTGGTGCTGGTATCACTGCTGGAACATCCTCACAAGCCAATGCGGAAAAATTAGAGCGCGGTCTATATGACCTCGCTAAGAATATTTTCTCAACAGAGGACTATTCAATTCAAGAGGGCCAAGTAATTGGTGAAGAGAAAACAATCGCTTTCTTAAAAGCACAATCTGATGAAAACCCAGAAGGATTAAATCCATCAGGCGCACTCTCTGAAACACTGGATGGATATGAGCCTCGCTACTTAAATTCGATTATGGAATATGATTTTGTGGATCAAGATGGTAATGTAGCCGGTATTTCAATCGGTTTAGGAATGAACTATTCGGACACCTTTAACTCTGAATCAGAGACAGAAGAGGTTGAAATCACATCCGAAGAACGTATTGAGCAAGGGAAACAAATGGCGGAAACCATTGTAAGCAATATCCGACAAGATGAGACTTACGCCGATACGCCAATCCATGTGGCTATTTTTGAAAATGAGGAGTCAGGTGACTTAGGGGGCGGTACCTTTACCACAGATGCCGTTTCTTCAAGTGGGAACTCTTTTGGTGACTGGTCAACTTACAACCAAGACTTTGTTGTTTATGATGTAGACGACGCACCAAATGAAGAAGATACCGTATCCTTCACCCGTTTCCGTGACCAAATTCAATCCTTTTACCCACAATTATCAGGACTATCAGGGGTAGGATACTATCAAGATAACGAACTACAAAACGTGAATATCGTTATCAATAGTCAGTTTGATGGGTATAGTGAAGTCATTGCCTTGTCTCAGCAGGCTATTTCAACCGCTAGTTCAGTATTCAACAACAATATTGAGATTCAAATTCAAGTGGTGACCGCTGACGGTGTACGTGCCTTATTGACGAGAAACAAAGATTCAGACACCTTTGACTATGTATTAGTCGATTAGGATATGTGATATTTTGTGACATATCTACCTCTTTTTCTCATTTGAAAAAGGAGTTGGCAACTATTTGCTAGCCGCCAGTAATAGGGGAAATGCGCAAATTGATAGGCAAGTTTTAGTGAAAAAAGCTTGTCTATTCGTATTTATAAGCTATTTTTCAATATAGAAGATTAAAATTGTAAAAAAATACTCATGTAACCTTAATTAACATTGTTGACTTGAGCGGTTTGTGCTAAAATGAAACAGGTAAAATAAGGCGAAAACTAAGCTGAAGAATGAAGGAGGAACCCGTTATGTCAATTTCTGAAGAAGAAGTTAAACGGATTGCTAAATTAGCTAAATTCAAGGTTGAAGATGAAGATGTCGTTCACTTTACTGAAGAATTTGGGAATATTTTAAATATGATCGAAGAATTACAAGAAATCGATACTACAGATGTAGCGCCTATGTTCTGGGCAGTCGATTTTGAAAATGTGATGCGCGAAGATAAAGTTGTGAAAACACAAACTCGTGATGAATTATTTATCAACGCCAAAACAACAGTCGATGGCTTTATCGAAGTGCCATCAATTATTGATACAGATGGAGGCGACGCTTAATGGAAAAATTTACAGATACAATCCGCTCTTTAAATGAGAAATTAGTGGCTGGCCAAGTAACATCTGTTGAACTTGTGGAAGAAGCCATCCGCCGTATTAAAGCAGAAAATGACGTTATTAATGCTGTAATCACTTTAGACGAAGAAAATGCTTTAGCTAAAGCCAAAGCATCTGATGAAAAAGGTTACTCCTCAGACCGTCCATTACAAGGGATTCCTATCGGCTTAAAAGACAATATTTTAACAAATGGTGTCACAACTACAGCAGCATCTAAGATGTTAGCAGACTTTGTGCCAATTTATGATGCAACAGTTACTGAAAAATTAGCTGCAGCAGGTGCGATTAATATCGCTAAATTAAACATGGACGAATTCGCCATGG
>JAEZWY010000187.1 GCA_023442905.1 Bacillota bacterium
CCTGAAAAATTCTCAAATAAAACAAACGGGATTACTTTCCGTCGTTGGTTAATGGCATCTAACCCGTCGTTAATAAACTTTATTGATGAACACATTGGGACAAAATGGCGTGAAGATGCTGACTTAACAGACTTATTAGCATTCGAAAATGATGATAAGGTACTAGATGAATTACGTCGTATTAAGAAAGAAAATAAAAATGCCTTGGCAGACCACTTGCAGCGCACACGTGACATTAATATTGACCGTCATTCAATTGTAGATGTACAAATTAAACGTATTCATGAGTACAAGCGTCAACAAATGCTGGCCTTATACATCATCTACAAATACCATGAAATTAAAGCAGGGAACATTCCTGGAACGCCAATTACCATTATTTTCGGTGGTAAAGCAGCGCCAGCCTATACTATTGCTAAAGATATTATTCATTTAATCTTGTCATTATCAGAATTAATTGAAAATGACTTAGACGTGGCACCACACTTGAAAGTGGTATTCGTAGACAACTACAACGTGTCTGAAGCGGAATACTTAATTCCAGCAGCCAATATCTCTGAGCAAATTTCATTAGCTTCTAAAGAAGCTTCTGGTACTGGTAACATGAAATTCATGTTAAATGGGGCATTAACTATCATGACTTGGGATGGGGCAAACGTTGAAATCGCTGAACAAGTAGGTGAAGAGAACGTTTATCCATTTGGTAAATCAAGTGAAGAAATCGTTAACCTATACGCCACAGATGGTTACGACCCACAATACTACTATAAACAAGAACGGATTAAACCAATCGTAGATTTCATTATCTCTGATGAATTAATGGCTTATGGTATTCCAGACCGCTTACACCGTCTATATAATGACATGACCAATAAAGATTACTTCATGGCCTTGATTGACTTAGAAGAATTTATTGATGTAAAAGAAAAAGTTTACTACGACTATGAAGATCGTCGCGACTGGACCCGTCGTTCTTTAATCAATATTGCGAATGCGGGTTACTTCTCAGCAGATCGTACGATTGAAGAATACAATAATGATATTTGGCATTTAGACCAATAATCATTAGTTAAAACAAGTGCATAATCAAAAGAAGCCGAGCATATTAAAAGTTATTTGCTCGGTTTTTCTTGTATCTTGCTATTTGAAAGTAGATAATAATGTAAATGGTTTCATAGCGGTTAGTTTAAATGGAATGGATCCGTAAAAGGAGGATAAGCGGTTGAAAAAAGTATTAATTGTTTGTGCGGGCGGGATGTCATCATCATTGGTTGCTAAGAAGGCAACGGCCCTGTTTCAAACAGCAGGAAAAGCTATCGAAGTAAATGCCACATCAGTGTATGCAGGGCAAAAAGCCATTGAAGATGATCAATATGATCTGTATTTAGTCAGTCCACAAACGAGAATGTTTTTTGATCAATTAGCTAAATTCGCTAATCGGACGCATAAACCCATTGCCAAGATTCCACCACAAGCCTATGTACCCTTACCAAGGCAAACGCAAATGCTGGCAGATTTAATTGAAGTGCACCTTGAAAACAGATGAAGAGTTGAAAATGTAAAAAGACTTTAGATTCATGATAAAGTAAGTGAAAGTATCTCATAAGCAGGCATATTTTGGAGGCAGGTTAATGACAGAGCAAGCATTATATTTAGGTATAGATATTGGCGGTACAAATATCAAGTCAGGACTGGTAGATAAGTCGGGGCGAGTTACTAATCAGAATAAAGGGAAGACACCCCAAAATTTAACGGATTTAAAATTAGCAATCATAGATATTGTCGACCAAGCGAAAGCACAAGTGGGTGGCCAACTAAAAGGTGTAGCATTTTCTGCGCCTGGACGAGTAGTTTCAGAAACAGGTGTTGTCCATGTCGGTGGTGCAATTCCTTTTATCGATGGGTTAAATTTTAAATCTTTTATCCAAGAAAACTTTGGCTTGTCGGCAGCAGCAATTAATGACGGGAAGGCAGCGGCTCAAGCTGAATTATGGCAAGGCCATTTAATGGATGTCGATAATGGATTGGTTTTACTTTTAGGGACTGGTGTAGGTGGTGGTATTGTTTTAAATGGACAACTCCATCAAGGTAGTCACTTCCAAGCGGGTGAATTGTCCTATATGTATGCGTCTTCTAGTGATATGACCACAGAGAACGCGATGGGTAGACGCGGATCTGCAGTTGTTTTCGTAAATAAATCTAGAGAACTATTAGGGTTGGCACCAGGAGATGGGGAAGAGGTATTCCAAGCTTTAGAAGAAGGGTCTAGCCCTGAAGTCACGGCCTTATTCGATCAATACTGCCAAGATATCGTTTATATCATTCACACCCTACAAATTTCCTTAGACCTTGATCGGGTTATTTTTGGTAGTGGAATCTCCGCTCAACCACTATTATTAGAAGGAATCCAAAACAAATATAATGAAATAAGAGACCGTGTAGAATGGTTCAAAAACTCATTTGAGCCGATTGAAATTGGCTTATGTAAATATGGTAGTGAAGCCAATTTGATTGGTGCTGTTTACCAACTATTGATAGAAGAGTAATAAAAAACTACCGTTTTACCGGTAGTTTTTTTATTTTATTCAAATGTACCGAAACGAACGGCTTGTCCATCAGCGACCATGACTTCACCTTTGGCAATTACTGTATCGATATCAAGTGTTTCTTTATCTAATAATAGGATATCAGCATCTTTGTTTACGGCAAGTTGTCCTTTGTGGTCAAGTTTTAACATTCTAGCAGGGTTAGATGTAACAGCTTGTAGAGCAATTTCTAGTGGAATCATTTCTCTTTGAACGGCTTCTTGAATACCAATTAACAACGATCTAGCGCTCGCCACACCAATGCGTAGGAAATTACCATTTTCATCAAAGCTTGGTAAGCTACCTTGTCCATCAGAAGTTAGTGTGATGCATTCAGGAGATAATCCTTCATCCAATACTTGACGTAGGATGCGTCTAAATGGCACTTCTCCATCTAGTTCTTCCGTTTGGTCGGGGTTTTCACTAGCAGTAACATCGAATGTACCACCTAATTTAGCAAAAGCAATTGCTTCATCTACTAACTCTTGGCTACGGCCGATATGGGTTGGATAGAAGATGGTTGCTGGAATATCTGTCTCTTTTAATGCTTGGAAAATGAATTTTAATCTGTCTTTTCCAGGTCCAACATGGATGTTTACAACGCCAGCTTTACCAGCAAGTAGACCACCAACACGGGAATCAGCACAAGCATGGGCAAACTGTTCAAATGTTGGTGCACCGTTACGGTGGTCTGAAATGGCTACTTCACCGATACCGATAGCCTTATCAATTACCATAATATCTTTAATAATAGAGTCAGTAACAGTTTCAATTGGTAGACGGTAGTTTCCAATATACACATAAGTGGAAATACCTTCGATTTCTAATGCGTGTGCTTTAGATAGTAGGGCAACATCGTCGCGGCCTACACCGTCAGTTCCAAGTAGACCAGCAACAGTTGTGACACCAGCAGTTGTTAGGTCTGTTAGTTTCACTTCAGGTGTACGGTTTTGGAAGCCATTTTCACCACCACCGCCAAGTAGATGGAAGTGAGCATCAATAAAGCCAGGACTAGCTATTTTCCCAGTACCATCAATTTCTTCGATGGTTATACCAGTGATATTAGCTTCGATATGGTCTTCAATAGCGATAATGCGGTGACCTGCTATTAAGATATCTTTTTGACCGATATGTGCGGGTGCATAGATATCAACGTTACGAATAATTTTCATTGAGATACTTCCTTTCTGAATTCTTTAACTGATTGATTGAATTGATTTAGATAATTATTGGTAGCCAATAGCAATCGCTAGGAAGATAAAGGCTGTACCTAGTGCGAATAAGAATACTTGCATCTTGATTTGGAATTTAGCCCAGTCACTCCAGTCAATTCTAGCTGCGGCTAAACAACCAACCAAACTAGCGGATACTGGTGTAAAGGCATCCACGAAACCTGAACCCAGTTGGAACGCTAAGACAGCAACCTGACGAGACACCCCGATAATATCTGCTAATGGTGCCATAATCGGCATTGTAAGGGCTGCTTGACCTGAATTTGATGTAACGACTAAGTTGAATAAACTTTGGAAAATATACATAAACCATGCACCAAAGATAGCAGGTACATGAGATAGGATATTCCCTACACTATATAGAATGGTATTTAAGGCAGAGAAAGTACCAGCATCTGAACCACCTAAAACGAGTAAAATACCTTTCGCCATCCCAACGACAACAGCAGTTGGCGCTAAATCAGATACACCTTCAGTGAAAGCATAGGCGATATCATTAATTGTTAGATTATCCAGCTTAAAGATTAGTGCAGTAATCCCTGAAAGTAAGCCCATTATAAAGAATTGTGAAGCTAATTCTGGGATAGAAAATCCAAGCGACATTACACCGTATACAATCCAGACTAAACCTAATAACATCTCAAGTAAAATAATTTTGTGACCAAGTAAGAATGGTTTTTGTCCTTGTTGATTTTGAGCTTGATCATTTCTGAAGAATGCATCAGAGTGGAATGAAGGTGAAGCTTCAGGATTGGCTTTAATTTTTCGAGCGTAAAGCAGTAAGAAACCACATGCTAGCGTTGTGATAACTAACCACATAAAGATACGGAAACCAGCACCAGATAAGGCAGGTAAGCCTGCAATACCTTGGGCAATTGCAATTGAAAATGGACTCATCCATGAGGTTGCATTCCCGATTTGTGAAGCCACAAATGTAATGGTTACGGCGGTAATTGAATCATAGCCTAATGCCACACAGAATGGGGCGATAATCATTACGAATGGGATAACCTGTTCAGAAGCTCCAAAAGTTGCACCGGAAAAAGAGAAAATAAAGAATATTAAGGGTAGGGCAAGATGTTCAAAACCTTTGGCATTATTTACAAAGGCGTAAATACCTGCATCAATGGCACCAGTTTTCATGATGATACCGAAAGATCCCCCAACTACTAAAAGTAAGGCCACGATACCAATTGCTGAGCCATAACGGTCTCCGGTTACTAAACCTTCAAAAATATAATTTAAGAAACCAAAGCCATAGTGGTCATCGGTACCCCAAATACCTGCAGTTTTGTTTAAATTGATAGAGGTATCATAAATAGTGTCACCATACATTTCATAGAGTTCTGCTTCCTCTAAACCAACTTCAGATAGGGAATCTAATGAAAGGTTGCTTGTGTTTTCAAGCAAGTTATTTAACCCTTCACTATCCACTTCTAAGTCGGCTAGCGCTTCTGGCTGATCTGCTAAGCTATTTAAGTTGTTGATTAATACATCCTCTTTTAAGGGGTGCATATAGCGGAATGACCCTTGTTGTAAGACAACACGAGAGGCAGTTTCACCATTACCAACCTCATATTGAATTTCCTCAGTCGTATATTTACCGGCTGGGACAACAAATGTGAGTAACCAAGCACATAGGACGATGCCTAGTATAATAACGTATGTATGAGGTGTTTGAAACCTCGGTTTATTTGATGTCATAAGTCTCTCCTTTAAATATTAAATTTCTATTAAATTGTATACTTTTATGAGAGAAATAACAACGTCCTTGAACGAAGAAGCGATCATCAAATGAAGGTGAAGAATAAGGTAATCATACTCAAAGCACGCTATGCTGAGCATTTTACCCATATACACAAAAAAACCACCTACCGTTGGGAGTCGGTAGGTGGCTAACATTTAATCTTTCGTTTGGGAGGAGAAAGATTTATGAAGAAAAGTTTTTATATTGGGTATGTTTATATAATAGCGCGGACCTTTGAATTTCTCGTGAAGATTTGAGATAAAATATTGAAGAAAATGTGAAGACTGTATTTTCTATATATTTGCTATCATTCATTTGTACAAGGTATACTAGTACAAAAGTTGACTGACGCACAGGCCTTTTGGAGGAGATAAATAGTGGGGAAATTTATTTAAAGACGCCCCTTGAGAAAACCGTGTAATTCATTACATGGATGAATCAAGTCCTAGGGCGACCGTCATTGTATTCCGTTAATTGATTTTCTATATATTTTTTAACAGTTTCTTTAGACATACTGCCTACTGTTGCCATGAAATAACTAGGTGTCCATAAATGGCCACCCCATAACATTGCTTT
>JAEZWY010000203.1 GCA_023442905.1 Bacillota bacterium
TGTAAGTAACGGCCCTAAAAAATACATCTTACTTCAATCCTTTTATCACCAGTCGATTAATAAAAAAACTATTCGACCTTATTTTTTTCTGCCAATTTTTCACGGTCGAAAAATACCAGGGTAAAGATTGTCCCAACACCAGCTTCACTCTCCACATGGATAGTCGCTTGATGCAGTTCAACCAGTTGCTTGACAATTGATAAACCTAAGCCAGATTCTCCGAACTCGTTATTTTTTCGAGAAATATCTGCTTTATAGAATCGTTCCCAGATATTTTCAACCTGTTCTTTCGTCATGCCCATACCTGAATCCTTTATTTTAATATAAGTTTCGCCATCTTGAAAGGAGCTGGACATAAAAATTTCGCCATAATCAGTAAATTGTACCGCATTTTGAGTGATATTAAAGATAATTTGGTGGAACCGATCATAATCAGCGTAGATTGGCACCTCATCTGCCATATCAATTTCAAATTTGGTATGTTTCGCTTTAGCTGTTTCAGATAATTGTAGTGAAATATCTCTTAACACTTCTGCAGCATTAAAGTTTGATTTATTCAATACAATTTCATTAGACCTAATTTTTTCAATATCTAAGTTTTCATTAACCAAACGATTTAACCGGTTAGCTTCCTTATACATCAAGTCCACACTACGATCAATTTTATCTTCTGGTAATACTTTCTGCCGAAGTCCTTCTAGCAAGCCAATCATCGTCGTTAATGGTGTGCGAATTTCATGCGCAACATCCATCATCAATTGACGGCGAATTTTTTCTTGTCGGTCAATTTCTACTTCTGACTCACCTAGAGCAACCGCCATTTGGTTGAAATCAGTAGCTAAATCATCAAATTCATCAATGTTATTTACAGCTAAACGCACTGAATAATCACCCTGGGCAATTTGTTGCGTAGCCTCTTGAATACGGCGGATCCGTTTATTTTGATAACCGGCAATAATCACTGAAAAGATGACCGCAATAATGAGGGCAATCATGATCCCTTTAACCACATTTTGCACCAGGTTATCGATTACCGCATCTGATTGACTAGATGGGACCCCAATTACTAAATAACCTGCATAAGACTGGTCTTCCGAATTCGTCAGTGGCATAAAAATAGCTAGGGCATCCCCATTCTTTTCTGTAATCCCCATTTCAAAGGTTCGCAAACCAAGGTTATGGCCATTTTCCAAAGCTTTCAGTTCTTCTTCTGATAGTTGATCGTTTGGTACAACAGCTTCTTGGTTTTGTGGGTATACCAGTTCATTATCCGAATTGAAGTAAAATAACTTCATATTAGAAGACTGGAGTAAGGGTTCCATAGTCACTAAAAATTCACTTGAAATGGTCTGACCGGAAATAAAATGCGCGATATCATTCAATTGTTGTTCTTGACGAAGGAGCACTTGGTCCTTTGAAAAGGAAAACAATGTTACACCCATAGCAGCGATTGTCATACCAATCACTACCAGAAAGCTAAGTATCTGTTGGTAAAAAAAGTTCAATTTCATTGTCAAACACCAGTTTCATCAAATTTATAGCCTACTCCCCAGACCGTTTGAATCAGTTGTGGACCATACTCTTCCATTTTTTGACGAAGCTTTTTAATATGGGCATCTACAGTACGCTCATCACCGTAAAAAGGGTCTTCCCATAAAGTTGTTAACAAGTGTTCACGGGTAAAGACCTGTTTTGGACGACCTGCTAATAATTGCAGGATCTCAAATTCTTTAGGCGTTAAATGTTGAATTAATTGATCCTTATAAAAGGCTTCTCGGTTTTGGCTGTTGATGCGAATATATTCTGTTTGGATATCAAATTGGTCACTGGCATCCTGCCCTTCACTAGTATCAGTTGCCGATTCGGTTAGTTGGCTACGGCGATATAAAGCACGCATCCGGGCCATGAATGTGATTGGATCAAATGGTTTGGTCACATAATCATCTGCACCTAGACCTAGGCCAAGCACTTGCTCACTCTCTGCATCACGAGCCGTCAACATAATAATCGGTACTTGCTGATTTTGTTGACGAATATCACGACAAATTTGAATCCCATCTTTACTTGGTAAGTTTAAATCTAAAATGACCATTTCAATCGTTTCTTCATTTGCTAGATAGTGTTGCCACCCCTCTTCACCATCCTGGATAAAGGTTGCTTCCCACCCTTTTTGTTGTTCAAAAAACATACTCATCATCTCTGCAACACTTTCGTTATCTTCAATCATCAAGATGTTCATGTTTTCGTCCTCCTTATAAAATATGCTTAATTTTTTACTTTAATTTAGGCTTGGTGATATATTTTAAGTAGATTAAGGCAAATTCTCTATTCTCCTATATTGTACCCTAAAATACGAATTCACCGATGATCTTTACCTATCTTTTGACCTAATTTTATAAAATATCAAAATTTTATGAAGTTTTTAGGAGGATTTGGCGAATAAATACGTATGTAATAGATTAGAGGGCTAACCTCTAGTTGAATCAGAAACCTTAGGAGGATGAAAAATGAATCAAGTGCAATTAATCGGACGTTTAGCTAGAGACGTGAATTTGACTGAAATTTCTAACAATCGTCAAGTTGTCAATAATGCCGTTGCTATTAACCGTAAAGGTAAAGACGGCAGCGACCATGTCGACTTTATTCCCATCACGGCATGGAATGGAACGGCAAAATTGATTGAAACTTATATGAAAAAAGGGGATGAATTAGCAGTTGTTGGTCAATTACGTATGCGTCAATTTGAGAATAAGCAAGGTCAAAATATCTCAACCATAGAAGTCCAAGTTACTGAAGTCACATTCCTCCGCAAAAAGATTGGCGTTAATCAACCACAGAACCCTGACGAGCAACTAATGGCCAATATCGAGACGCTTATTTTAGACTAAAAATCCTGTCACTTCCCCTAAGTCCCGCTTTCCAGCATAAACATGTTCCAGTACAATAGAATTAGATTATATACTATTGTCAAAAACATGCTGGTTAGGAGGGAGCAGGTATGTCTATTTTTCAGATTGTCTATATCCTATGTTTAGCCATCCAACTAGGCTTCTATTTTTCTTTCTCCAACACCATCATGCCTGTATTAGATAAACAAGCTGGAAACGTTGGTCAAAGAATCATGCAAGACATCAATAAACGTGTTGAAAACGACCAATTCTTAGGTAGCTTTTTTGCACCTATATTCCTCTTCATCGCTATGCTTTTGCTAGGCAACCCCATTGGCTGGCAAATGTATTTAAGTTTTATCATTTATTTTATCGGCGTAATCTGTGTTACTATTCGGTTCAATATGTCTTTGAACCGCCAATTAGCTAACCGCAAGATTCGTACTGATTGGCCTCTTTTCGTCCAAAAGTGGTCAAAATGGAATCATGTACGAACAGCATCTGCCTTCATTGCCTTAGTCCTGGCGATGATATAACCTAGCCTAATAGTGCTTGTCATCAGCTGATCACCTGCAAATTGATTCAGCTACAGAAAAAGTCTTGCCACTGAAGCTTAAACGACTCCAGTAGCAAGACTTTTATTTTTTTATTTTGTGATCGCCGTGCTTCTTAATTGCTCAGCATACTGATTAATCTTACGGAGCCTATGATTGACACCTGATTTTGAAATCGGTTCACCATCAACCAGTTCTCCTAATTCTTTAATAGATGCTTCGGGGTTTTCCAACCTTAATAAAGCAATCTCTTGCAACTTTTCAGGTAATTCGCCAATACCCACTGTTGCTTGAATCAATTCGATATTTTCAACCTGTTTTGAAGCTGCTGTTACAGTCTTATTTAAGTTAGCATTTTCACAGTTAACAATTCGGTTAACTGAATTACGCATATCACGAACGATACGAATATCTTCAAACTTCAACATTGAAGCCGTTGCACCAATCAAGGCTAAGAAGTCCGCAATCTGTTCTGAACCTTTTAAATAAGCAATATAGCCAGACCGACGTTCAACTGACCGAGCGTTTAAATTGAATTGGTTCATCATCGTTACCAAGTCTTCGCAATGCTCTTCATATACTGAATATATTTCTAAATGATAGGCTGATTTTTCAGGGTTATTTACTGATCCACCAGCTAAGAATGCCCCACGCAAGTACGAACGACTCCGCTGTTCATTTTCCATCATTTCCGCTGAAATATTTGGATTAATCACCAAGCTATCTAGAATATCTAAATCTTTTAGAATTTCTTCAACATGGTCTTTTACCCTTACAATATAAATATTATTTTTCTTCAATTTCATTTTCTTCCGAACAACCAACTCACCATGGGTATTAAAAAATTCCTTCAACAGTGAGTAGATTCGTCGTGCAATTGCGGCATTTTCTGTCTGCACATTTAGGATCAACTTTCCATCCATTAGGGAAATTGTCCCGTTCATACGTAAAATGGCTGCTAGCTCTGAACGCGCGTGCTCATAGTCCACTGTTAGCTGAGTGAGTTCTTTCTTTACATCTCCTGCAAATGAAGCCACCAGCTCACCTCTTTCTTATTCACTTTATTTTATGCGATCGTTCATGACATCCATAATGGCGTCGACTAATTTATCCTGGTTATGGTATACACCACTTTTTTCAAGATTTAAAAAGTCACAGCCAACTACCTGACATTCTTGTTCAGCCAATCCTTGACGGTCTTGAGTGATTTGGACTAAGTAGTCTTTTTCACTCGCCTCTTCTAGGTATTCATAAGGTACCGGTGTTTTATTCAACAGTACCGTATCAATTGCTTTTGAGCCCAAATGTTCATTAATTACACGTACATGGTCTGCATCAGAGAAATGCTCAGTCTCACCGAGTTGTGTCATGATATTACAAATATAGACAACTTTAGCGGGCGTGTCAACAATTGCGCTCCTAATCTCTTCAATTGCTACATTTGGTAAAATTGACGTATACAAGGAACCTGGCCCCAAAATGACCATATCAGCCTGCATTATTTCTGACACCACTTCACGCCCAGCACGGAGACCAGAGTGCACATTATTTTGCCCAGCTAACACATCTTGTTCACTTGCTAGCCGAACAGTCACTTTTTGAATCTGATCTGGATGGGCAACAACAGCCGTTTCTCCTTCTATCATAGTCCCATCTGCAAAGTGTCCTTGTAACACCAAAGCTTCTTCACAAGCTGGCAAGACCTTGCCATCCACTTCCATCATATAAGAAAGTAGACGCAAAGCCGCAAAAGTATCGCCTCTCATTTCCGCAATCGCAGCAATAATCAAGTTGCCAATTGCATGACCTGAAAATTCTTTATCTTCTTCACTAAACCGGTATTGGAACACATCTTTATATATCTTCTTCATATCTGATAGCGCGACTAGACAGTTGCGAATATCTCCAGGAGGAATCGTACTGACTGCGTTACGTAATGAACCACTTGATCCACCATCATCAGCAACTGTGACGATAGCTGTTACATTACAATCAGCATTCTTTAGTCCTTCCAATAGAATTGGTAGACCCGTTCCGCCTCCGATGACTGCAACCTTTGGCCGTCTATCCGGACGTGGATGTTTACTTATCACGATCTATTCATCGACTCTTTTCTTTTTGTGCGATCACGATGGATGATATTGACCTTGTAAC